>NZ_JBICYJ010000055.1:0-53034 GCF_043200835.1 Kitasatospora sp. NPDC048365 | reverse complement strand
TGTGGTCTGCCCCGTGCTCGGGCGGCGGCGCCAGACCCGGCGGCCGCGAGCGGTGCCCAGCTCGGGCTGGTGAGCTCCTGGACCACCCGGTCCGGGGGGGGGGGGGGGGGGGGGGGGGGGGGGGGCGGCCCCCCCCCCCCCCCCCCCACGGCGGCCTCGCGTCCCCGGTGCCTCGCGTCCACGGCGGCCTCGACTTCACGTCCGGCCGCCGGGGTGGATCAGGCAGCGGCGGGCCGGTAGACGGTGATGCTGTCGATCGCGAAGCTGATCGGGGTCTGCGCCGGCGGGGCCCGGTGGTAACGCCCGTTGTTCACCGAGAGGTTCAGCACCGGGTAGGCAACGAAGTTCGGCCCCACGCCGGTGTGGTCCTCGAACGCGATCTTCAGCCGGTCCTGGGTGGGGCCGACGTACCAGACGGTGTTGTCCGCGCCGAAGCGGGCGCCGACGTAGATCCACGCGCCGGCCTCGATCTCGTCGGAACTGTAGCTGCCGTTCCCGCCGCGGACGTGGTTGACGAACTCGACGACTCCGGGACGGTCCCCGTGCCATTCGAAGACGTCGATCTCGTTGCGTCCGTCCCGCCACGTCCACAGCGCCGGCCACGCGCCCGAACCGGCCGCGGGCAGCCGCACCCGGGCCAGCAGGATGTCCCCGGTCCGGACCTCGGCGCCGCTGCCGCCCGAGCCGCAGGAGTCACCGGTGGTGACGAGCCCGGTGTTCCACCGCCCGTTGCCGGCGGGCGCGGCGGTGATCACCAGCGTGCCGTTCTCGTGCCTCAGGGCGTCGGGCGTCAGGTGGTCCAGCTTGAAGTCCCCGGGGTTGTCGGTGCAGTTGCCGCTGTAGGCGCCGGTCTTCCAGCCCCAGGTACCGCCGGCGCCGACGCTCGCGCGGTCGAAGGTGTCGCGGAAGGCCACCTTCGCCTTCCCGAACGGCACCGGGGTCGACAGGTCCGAGGTCGCGTCCGGCAGTTGCGGGCCGATGCTGTTGATCAGGCCGACCACCATCGAGACTATGAGCGACAGCCACTGCACGGCGGATCCCCTCGACGCACCTTCCATCCGGGCCGAAGCCACCCGACGAGCACGTAGCCTGCCCCCCATCCGCGGCGCGCTGCAGCCGAATGCACAACTGTCCACCCGTTCGGACGCCGCTCCCACCCCTGCGGGTGAAGCGAGCTGCACGGACGGCGCGGCACACGGGGCTGTTCACCGTGTCAGGGCCGGTCCTCGCCGAGGATTCCGCGGGCGACGGCGGGCAGGGCATCGGTGAGGACGGCGGGTTGGGGCGGCCGGGTGATCAGGGAGACCGTGACCTGGCCGGGGACGGGGGACGGCAGGACCCGGCTGGCGGGGTCGGCCCACCAGCGGGCGGCCAGGAGCGGGACGAGTGCGGCGGCGCCGCGCTGGTGGGCGATCCGCAGGGTGGCCTCGATCGTGGGGCCGGGCCGCGGCGTGGCGCCGAGGGCGGAGAGCTTCGCCCGGACGCTGTCGCCGGCCAGGTCGATGGTGGAGTAGAGCACCGTCCGCCCGGCGAGCGGCCGCCGGCCCTTCCCGGGGGGAGCCGCCCCGGCCGGGAGGACCAGGGTCAGCGGCGAGGTCCCGAGGTGCGTGGACCTGAGTCCTCGGGGCAGACCGGTCTGTTCGGCGATGGTGACGATCGCGGCGTCCAGCAGGCCGTCGTGGACCTGCTGGACCAGCACCGGCCCGTGGTCGATCCCGGGGTGGACGGTGAGGCCGGGGAGTTCGGCGTCCAGGACGGTGAACACGATCGGCGAGAGCGCCTGGATCGTGCCGACGGACAGCGCGGGGGCGTCGGTCGCGGCCAGGACCTGGTCGGGCAGCGCGTCGATCTCGGCCAGCAGCCGGGCGGCCTGGCGGGCGAGCTCCCGGCCCGCCGGGGTGGGCCGGGCACCGGTGGTGTCGCGTTCGAACAGGCGGGTGGCGAGCCGGCGTTCCAGGGCCGCCAGGCGGCGGGACGCCGACGGCTGGGTGGTCAGCAGTTCCTTGGCGGCCGCGCCGACCGAGCCGTGGCGGGCGACGGCCTCGGTCAGCGCCAGGTCCTCGACGCTCAGGCGGGAGGTCATGCCCGCAGTGTATGAGTGACCCGTGTCAGGCGGCCGCTACCTGCGGCGGCGGCGGGCGAACAGGATCGGAGGAGTGAAGAGACCTCTGGTGCTGCTGACCGTGATCACGTTCGTGACCTGGACCGGGAGCCGGCTGACCGCCGTCGCCCTGCCGCTGGTCGCGCTGGCCGAGACCGGCGAGGCCTGGGCGACCGGGCTGGTCGGCGGGACGGCCGGGATCCCCCTGCTGACGGTGGGGTGGTGGGGCCGGGGGGTGCGCGAGCGGCTGACCTCCGGTCGGGCCCTGGCGGTGGTGACCGCCGTGAACGCCGCCGGCCTGGCCGTCGTCCCGGTGGCGGCCCTGGCCGGGCAGGTCGGCGCGGTCGCGCTGTGCGTATCGGGGCTGGTGAGCGGAGCGGCGGGCGCCCTGCTGGGGCCGGCCCAGCAGGCGCTGGTGGCCGACCTCGCCGAACTCCCTGACGTCCCCGCACCCGCCGACGCCGCCGCTGCCGAACTCCCCGACGTCCCCGCACCCACCGACGTCCAGGCCGCGCAGGGCGGCCGCGGAGGCCCGGCCCGGTGGCTGGCGTGGCAGGATCTGGCCCACCGGATCTCGATGATCTTCGCGCCCGCCGCCGGGGCCTGGTTCGTCGTCACCTGGGGAGCGCAGCCGCTGCTGTGGGCGGAGACGCTGGTCGTCGCCGTGGCCGCCGGTGCGATGCTCGCGGTCCCCACGGCCGTGCGCCCGCACGACCGGCCCGCCGGCGGCGGGACGGCCCGCGGCGCCTCAGCGCTGCGGGTGGCGAGGGCGCGCCCCCAGGTGGCCGTCGGCATCCTGATGGCCGGGGTCGGCGGCCTCTGCTGGTTCGGCTTCAGCCTGGGCCTGGCCGTCCTCGGCGTCGAGTACGGCCGGCCCGGCGCGCTGATCGCCGCCGGGATGGGTGGGTACGGGACCGCGTCCGTGGCCGTCTCGCTCCTGGTCCCGCTGGTCGTCCACCGGCTGCCGCGGGTGCCGCTGATGGTGTTCTCCTGGGTGGTGCTCGGGATCGCGTTCGTCCTGCTGCCGTCCGTCGCACCGGACCTGACGGGCATCTGCGTGACGGCCGCGGTGGCCGGCGCGGCGATGCCGTGGGGCATCGCGGCCCTGGACACCCTGATCAGCGAGCAGACCTCCGGCGCCGAACGCCGGGCGGCGTTCAGCGCGCAGACCGTCCTGCACTCGGGCGGGGCCTCGCTGGGCCTGCTGGCCGGCGGCGCCCTGATCGGGTGGGCCGGGGTCGGGCCCGTCCTGGTCGCCACCGGCCTCGCCCAGGTGCTGGCCGCGGCGGGCGGGGCCCTGTGGGCCTGGCGGGCACGCCGTACCCCGACCTCACCGGGCGTCAACCGTGCGCCGTCCCAAGCCGAACGGCCGCGTACCTCGACGATCGGCGCCTGAAACAAACAGCACACGAATGACGTATCACCTCTTATGATCACCGTCATGGCAACGCGACTTGTACAGATCAACATGAAGGCCCACGACGACGCGGCGCTCGGCCGGTTCTGGGCGGAGGTGCTCGGCTGGGGCATCGACAGCGAGGCACCCGGCGTCACCAACCTCGAACCCGTGGGCTTCGACTACCCCGATCCCGTGGCGGTCTGCATCGACATCGTCGCCAGCCAGGAGCCCAAGACGGGGAAGAACCGGGTCCACCTCGATCTCGCCTCCACCTCGGCCGAGCACCAGGCGGAGCTGGTCGCCCGGCTGAAGGAGCTCGGCGCGACGGTCGCCGACGTGGGCCAGGGCGACGTGCCGTGGACGGTCATGGCCGACCCGGAGGGCAACGAGTTCTGCGTCCTGGACCCCCACCCGCTCAACATGGACACCGGGCCGATCGCCGCGGTGGTCGTCGACTGCGCCGACCCGCGGGAGATGGCCCGGTTCTGGGGCGGGGCGATCGACTGGAAGCTGTACGAGGTCGACGACGACCACGCGGTCATGCGTTCCGCCCAGGGCGTCGGCCCGTACCTGGAGTTCCACCGCTCCCCCGACACCAAGAACGGGTGGAACCGGGTCCACCTCGACATCAGCCCCTACAAGGGTGACGACCCGGCGGCGGAGGAGGCCCGGCTGCGCGCCCTGGGCGCCACCGACACCGGCATCGACCCCTCGGCGATCTCCTGGACGGTCCTGGCCGACACCGAGGGCAACGAGTTCTGCCTCCTCAGCCCCCGCTGACTGCGCGCCGGACGGCGGGGCCACGGCGCTGACCTGCGCGGCTGCGGCGCAGGTCGCTCCTATCCTGGTCGGAGGGCACCGACAGGGCGGAGAGGCGGATGGCCGAGGCGGGTATCGACTACGCGGCGGTGTTCCGGTCGCTGCCCGGCGCGGTCGGGCTGCTCACTCCGGAGCTGGTGTTCGCCGACGCCAACGTGGCGTTCCTGCGCCAGGCCGGGCGGACCCGGGAGCAGGTGGTCGGCCGGCACCTGTTCGACGCCTTCCCCGGCCAGCCGCACGACGCGGACGCCTCCGGCATGCGGAACCTGGAGGCGTCGCTGCGCCGGGTGCTGGACGGCGAGGTCAGCGACGTCATGCCGGTCCAGCGCTACGACATCGAGGCCTCCCCCGGGCGGTGGGAGGAGCGGTACTGGAGCCCGGTCAACGCCCCCGTCTTCGGGCCCGACGGGCGGGTGGTGCTGGTGATCCACCGGGTGGAAGAGGTCACCGAGCTGATCCGCGCGGCCGACGGACGCACGGCCGACGGGCGCGGCGCCGGCCTGCGGGTGGAGGCCGAGCTGTACAGCCGGCTGCGCGAGCTGGAGGAGGTCAACCAGCGCCTGCGCCTGGCCCACGCCCGCGAACGCGAGGTCGCCCTCGCCCTCCAGGGCGCCATGCTGCCCCCGGCCCGGCCGATCCGCCTCCACCGCACCGCGGTGCGCTACCAGCCGGCCACCGCCGCGCTGAACGTCTGCGGGGACTGGTACGACCTGGAGCCGCTGCTGGGCGGCGACCGGATCGCCGTCACCGTCGGCGACGTCGTCGGACACGGCCTGGCGGCCGCCGTCGTCATGGGCCAGCTGCGCAGCGCCCTGTCCGCCGCGTCGCTGGTGGCCGCGGGCCCCGCGCAGGCGCTCGACGCGCTCGGCCGCTACGCCCACTTCCTCGACGGCGCCGAATCGACCACCGCCGTGACCTGTTTCATCGACTGGGACCGGCGCACGATCAGCTACTCCAGTGCCGGGCACCTGCCGCCCGTCCTCCTGCACACGGGGGCCGTGGCGGAGCTGCTCGACGGCGCTACCGATCCCCCGTTGGACGCCCACCCCGAACCCACCCCCCGGCCGCAGGCCGCCGTCCCGTTCGCGCCGGGCGACCTCCTCGTCCTGTACACGGACGGCCTGGTGGAACGCCGCGGCGAGGACATCGACACCGGGCTGGACCGCCTGGTCGCCTCCGTCCGCCGCCACCACGCCCTCCCCGAGCCGGGCGGGATCGCCGACGCGGTCCTCGGCGACCTGCTGCCCGCCGAGGGCGCCACGGACGACACCGCGCTCGTGATCGTCTGCCTTTGACGCCCCGCCGGGACGCTTGTCAGGAGTACCCTGACAGACCTACGCTGCCGTCAGGATCGGCCTGACAGGCAGGCCTCCGGCGGAGGCGAGGTCACCGTGGCCGGTGGGACGACGGGGCGCGACGGACGGGCATGCTCGTTCTGCGCCAAGCCCGAGGCGGAGGTGACCAAGCTGGTCGCCGGGCCGGGCGTGAACATCTGCACCGAGTGCGTGGACCTGGCCGCCTCGATCGTCGCCGAGTACCGACCGGGCCCGGTCGACCTGCGGATGCCGATCTGGAGCGAGCTCACCGACCCCGAGCTGCTGGAGCGCCTGCCCAAGGTCGCGGCCCTCGCCCAGCAGCTGGAGGCCGACCTGCGCACCTGGGTCGCGGAGCTGCGCCGACGCGGCGTCACCTGGGCGCGGATCGGCGAGGCGCTCGGCGTCTCCCGCCAGTCCGCCTGGGAGCGCTTCTCCGACGAGGCCTGACCCGGCCGCTCCCCGCCCGCTCCGTTGCCGCTCCCCCGTGGCGGTCGGATCAGGCGGGTCGGCTGTCGGCGAGGACGGTTCGCGCGTGGGCGGCGTACCGGGCGAAGAGCTCCGGATGGTCGGCCCTGAGAATGTCCGAGACGGGCGAGTCGGCCCGGCGCAGGCCGGCGAGGTACGGGGAGACGCGGCAACGCCCGGTGTCGGCATCGGGGTCGACGATGTTCAGGTAGCCCGTGGGGAGGTGCCCGGTGATCCTGACAGCGATCTTCCCCGGATGGCCCTCGGCCGCGAACCGCTGGGCGATGTCGGTCAGTTGGCGGACGGAGTGGGCCGCCAGAGCGGGCAGGTCCGGATCGCCGATGCTGGTGGCGTAGGCGGCGAGCAGGTCCGACCCGGGGTCGGCAACGATGTAGGTGATGTCGACGCCGCGGCTCAGCAGCCTGCGGACGGGCCCGGCGTAGTCCTCCTCCGGCCGTGAGACGTACAGGCTCACCAGGCTGCGCAGCGCGACGCCGATCTCGATGATCTCGGACCGCGCCTCGCGTTGGAACTCCGCCTTCTCCGCCGGTCCGGGCCTGCCCTCGGCGCGGACCCTGATGCGCTGCCCGGTGTCGAGCCGGTCGTCCAGCAGCGTGGTCATCTCGTCGAGGAAGCGCTGCCGCTCGGCGTCGCGGAGGAAGAGGTCGTAGTAGAACGGGATGGCGATGCCGGCCGCGGCGAAGAGAGCCAGTTCGTTCAGCGCCGCCCACCAGAAGCCGTCGCGGCCGTTGGACAGGAGCGCCAGGCTGAGTCCGGCGAGCAGCACGCAGACGGCGAGGACACTGCGGTATCGGCGCAACAGACTCGGCCCCGCCATTGCGTCCCCCCGATGCCGCCGTCCGCCCCCAGCGGATGAGCACTACCCCCGCTGCGGGCGGGCAACCGCGGAACCGTGCGAGCCCGTGAATGGCACGGGACGGGACGCGGACGGCACGCGGCGGTGTCGGCCGTGGCGCGGACGGGCCTCAGCGCGGGGAGCGGCAGGCCGTACCGCTGACGGCGTCCGGGGCCGCGGCGGCGGGGCCTGCCGGGGGGCGCTGGACGGTCACGCAGTCGACGCCGAAGGTGATCGGTGTGGCGTCGGTGGGTCGGGGGTGCCAGTGGCCGTTGCTCACCGAGAGGCTGACCACCGGGTGGGCGCGGAAGCCGGGTCCGACGCCGGTGCCGTCGCTGTGGACCGCCGGGATCCGGTCGGGTGAGTCGCCGGCGTACCAGGTGACGCTCTGTTCGCCGAAGTGGGCGCCGATGTAGATCCAGTGGCCCGGGGCGACGGCGGGGGCGTGGTGGTAGTGGACGGAGAAGCGGACGTGGTTGACGAACTCGAGGGTGTCGGGATGGTCCTCGTGCCATTCGAAGACGTCGACCTCGCTGCCGTTGTCGCGCCAGGTCCAGACGGCCGGCCAGGCGCCGGTGCCGGAGTCCGGGAGGCGGACGTGGGCGAGCAGGACGTCCCCGGTGGTCACCGCGGCCTTGTTCCCGCCGTTGTCGCAGGTGTTGTCGGTGGTCAGCAGGCCGGTCGACCAGTGCCCGTCGGAGCGGGGGGTGGCGGTGATGGTGAGGTGGCCCGCGTCGGTGGCCAGGGCCTCGGGCGTGAGGTGGTCGAGCTTGAAGTCCCCGGAGTTGGTCGGCAGGCAGGCGTACGCGAGCGAGTCCGTGCTCCAGGTCCGGCCGGGGCCCGCGGCGAGGTGCTCGAACCGGTCGAGCAGCACGGGCGGGGCCGGCGCGGCCGCGTCCAGGAGCGCGCTCAGGGCCACGGCCGCCGACATCAGGGGCAGCAGGAGGGGCATTGCGCGGCCTTTCGCGAGCACGGGTTTCCTGTCACTCACACCGTGTGCCCTGGGTGCCGCTGCGGGCGCGGCGGGGCCGCCGTACAGGTGAGCGGGGTCAGCCGGCCGCGGTGAAGGTGAGGCCTCCGGGGCCGAGCGGCGCGGGCGTGCCGGCGGTGCGCTGGGCGGGGACGGTGGAAAGGGAAGGGTCCGCGTCAGCCGGTTCCCGGAACAGCGAGCGGCCCGCTCGGGGCGGCGACGCGTGCTCCGCGCGGGCGGGCTGGTCGGTGGCGGACTCGGAGAAGGGCTGCCACAGCGGGCGCCGGTCGACGGTCATGATCTTTAGTGTTGCAGCCCTGTCCATTCGTTTTCTGCACCGGCGCGTGATCGTCCGTTCGGGGGCATGTGCGGCCGGGGATCAGCCGGGCCGCGTTCACGCGGGCCGACAATGCGGCCATGACCTCCTCCCTGAGCCGGCGTCGGCTCCTCGGCGTCGCGGCCGCGGCCGCCGGTGCGGGCCTGCTCGGCCCCGCCGCCGTGGCCCGCGCCGCAGACGTGTCCGCCGCCGATCCGCCTGCCGATCCGCCCCCCGCCGACCCGGTCCCCACCGACCCGGTCCCCACCGAGCTGCCGCAGGCCGGGCAGAGATTCACCCTGGACGTCGCCGCCTCCGGTGCGGCCCTGGTCGTGGATCGGCTCTCGCCGCCCCCGGTGCTCAAGTTCACTGGCACGTGGACCCTCGAGATCACCGAGGCCCACGATGCCGACGAGCGCGCACGCACCTACCGCACCGTCGACCTGGCGCTGCAGAGCCGCCACCCCCAGTTCGGGTGGATCGTCCTGCGCACCCCGGAGGGCGGCGGCACCGGCACGCTCCAGGCGCAGGACGACGGCAGCGTGCTCGATCTGTGGGCGCAGCCGATGGTCATCGCCTTCGAGCGGTGCGGCGACGATTTCGGTCCGTTCACCTTCGTCTCCCGGCAGCCGGCGGAGTGGGCCGGGTCGCTGTCCGCCTACCCGCCGCCCGTGCCCGGCGGGAACGCGGACGGCTCCCCCGCCGCCGGGGCCCTCTACCGGGTGGCGGGCCCGGTCGACTTCGGCGTCGACCCCGCCCGGCCCAATCCGCCGGCCGACGACTGCCTGCTCCTGTCGCCGCTGCCGGAGCAGCCCGCGACCGCGCGCGAGGACGAGGACCCGGTGTTCGTCCGGCTGCGGGGGATGGACGTCCTGCTCAGCTCCCGAGCCTGACCCATTGCCCTTCGGAGACGACGTCGACGACGCCGTCGGTCACCTTGATCGCGGTGTCGTCGTCGATCGCGTAGGCCGGGTTCGGCAGCTCGGCGGCCCAGCGCTGCGCGTCGGCCAGGGTGTTCTCCGGCAGGGCCGGGTGGTCCAGGTGCGGGAAGATCGAGAAGTCGACGACGCCCAGCGTGCGGTCGCCGCCGCCGGGCGGCTGCCACTCCACGAAGTCCGCCCCGATGCGGGGCGTCATCACCATGCTTCCGGCGCTCAGCCCGAGCCAGACCTTGTCGGGCAGGGACGGCAGCAGGTCCGCCAGCCCCGACTCGCGCATCCAGTGGGCCAGGTACGTGGCGTCGCCGCCGTTCACCAGCAGGACGTCCGCCTCCCGCACCCAGGGGATCCACCGCTCCGCGCCGATGCTGGGCAGGGCCGTCAGCTCCAGGACGCCCGTCGACCGCCACCCCAGCTCGCACATCGGGGTCGAGGACCGGCCGGTGATGAACCGCCACGCCCCGGCGGGACCGACCATCGGGTGCCCGTACCCGGCGGTGGGGATGCACAGGGCGTCCGACTCCTCGATCGGCTTGCCCAGCAGGTCGACCAGCGCGGCGCGGATGCTCGCGTTGGTGACGCCCGCGGACGTAAGAAGAAGCTTCACGGTGCCTCCACGTTGGTGTGCTCCCCAGGCTCGCACCCGCCACCGACAACCGGGCCGGTCCGGGCGGCGGCGCCGAGCGGCCAGGCCTCGATGTCGCGGTAGTGGATCGGTCCGGGGCCGCGGCCGATGTTGCTGCCCACCAGGTGGAGCCGCTCGGTGTGCCACGGGCGGCCCGTGAAGGCGGCGAGCCCGGCGGCGGCCTGCGGCACGCTGGTGGTGTCGTCGCGGCGGGCCCGGGCCAGTGTCAGGTGCGGGCGCAGCGGGCGTTCCCGGAACTCGATCCCGCAGTCCCTGACCAGCTTCCGGACATCGGCGGCCAGCAGGTGCAGTCCCTCCAGGTCGCCGTCGATCCCGCTCCAGAGCAGCCGCTCGTCGAAGTGGCCGCCGCCGTGCAGGCGCAGCCGCAGTGCGGGGTACGAGCCGGCGCGTTCGGCCAGCGCGGCCCGCAGCGGCGGCACGGCCGTGGCGGGCAGTTCGCCGAGGAAGGCGAGGGTGATGTGCCAGTCCTCGATGCGGTTCCAGCGCAGCCGCGGGTGGTCGGTGTACGCGGGGCGCAGTGCCCGGGCCAGTTCGTCCTTCGCCTCGTCGGGCGGGGCGAGCGCGACGAAGACGCGCAGGGTCGGGGACGGGGGCTGCTCGTTCACCTGGGCTTTGTAGCACCTTGACCGGCGTCGGCGCTGGCCCGCGGTCCCGAGCGGCGGCAGGTGGATCAGTCCCGTGGCGCGGGG
Organism: Kitasatospora sp. NPDC048365; assembly: GCF_043200835.1. Classification (NCBI taxonomy): domain Bacteria; kingdom Bacillati; phylum Actinomycetota; class Actinomycetes; order Kitasatosporales; family Streptomycetaceae; genus Kitasatospora; species Kitasatospora sp. NPDC048365. The sequence goes on along the minus strand of NZ_JBICYJ010000055.1, from coordinate 42,519 downwards.
CGGGGGAAGTTCGGTGGCATTGGGCGGTCCAGGAACCGGACGTTGCTCATCACCTCGCCGTGCTCGTCGTGCTCGATGTCGAAGGCGATCCGGCGTCCCACCATGAACGAGGAGAGTTTGGCGCGCTCCGACGGCCGTATCCGCAGGACGTCCGGCGGTCCGTCGTCCGGTACGACGTGGACCCGTCCTGCGCGTACGTCGATCGTCCGGACCCTGCCGATCATCCCTGCCCCCTCGGTGTCGCGGTCACTCAGGGTTCACAGCCTGTCACACCGGGCTGCTGCGGCGGACGGTCGCCGTGGAGACGCCCTGGCGGCCGGCGGTTTCAGGGCCTGAGGCCGGCGGGGCCGAGGTCACCGCCGGTGCCGAGGGAGGCCCGCAGCCACTGCTCGACACCGGCGATGTGCACGGTCAGGCAGGCGTGGGCGAGGTCGGGCTGCCGGGCGGCGATCGCGTCGCAGATCGCGCGGTGCTGGTCGCGGGTGCGCTCGACGGCGCCCTCCTCGGTCATGCCGCGCCAGATCCGGGCCCGCGCGGTCGGGGCCGACAGTCCGTCGATCAGCGAGCAGAGCACCGAGTTGCCGGACCCGGCCGCGATCCGCCGGTGGAACTCCAGGTCGTTGGCGATCAGTTCGTCGAGGGTCGCGTCCGGGCTGAGCGCGTCGAGGACCTCGCGCAGTCCGGCGACGTCCTCGTCCGACATCGCGCGGGCGGCCATCGCGCCGGCGGCCGGTTCCAGCAGCCGCCGGACCTCCAGGAATTCGAGGACCGTGTCGTCCTGGTGGAAGTCCACCACGAAGCCGAGCGCGTCCAGCAGGAGGTCGGGTTCCAGGCTCGTCACGTAGGTGCCGTCGCCCTGCCGGACGTCCAGCACCCGGATCAGCGACAGTGCCTTGACGGCCTCCCGGAGCGAGCTGCGGGACAGCCCGAGGCGCTCGGCGAGGTCGGCCTCCTTGGGCAGCCGGGAACCGGGGCGCAGCTCACCGCTGACGATCATCGCCTTGATCTTCTCGATCGCTTCATCGGTGACCGGCACGTGCTCCGCCTCCCTGGCTGGTGGCCCCGCAGCAGCGGAGCCACCAGCACCATACATCAGCTCTATCACCCCGCGAACGGCCCGAATCGCCGACAGGAGCGGGACCTGCCGGGACATACATCAGATGTGAGGGCGCTGACCGGAACCGGCCAGAGCCGGCCCTGCCGGTCAGGCGCGGCGCAGCTGCCAGTGCTGGGCGGTGCTGCCGGTGTCGGTCTGCTGCTGGAGGCCGGCGCCGTCCGCGGTGGAGCCGCCCGCGACGCCGAGGACGAGTCCGCTGCGGACGCTGACGAGCTTCACCCAGCCTCCGCCGGCGTCGACCGGGCGCCACTGCTGGTTGGTGGCCTGGGTGGGGTTCCACTGGTCGATCGTGGCGCCGGCGGCGGTGCCGCCGCCGGCGACGTCGATGGCGAGGTTGGAGGCGAGGTTGGTGAACTGCCAGGCGCCGGACCCGATCGGGGCGGCGCGCCATTTCTGGTTGGCGCCGCCGTGGGCGGTCCACTGGATGAGGGCGGTGCCGGCGGTGGTGGAGGAGCCGGGGTCGTCGATCGCCTTGCCGCTGGCGCGGTTGACGAACTGCACGACCGGGGGGACGGCGAGCGGGTCGGGGGTGAGGGTGACCGAGCCGCCGGCGGCGAGGGTGACGTTCCTGCTCCAGGCGCCGACCCGGACGGTGGTCGCGGTGCCGCCGGTGCTGCGCAGGGTGAGGGTGGTGACCTGGCCGCCTGTCCACGCGAAGTCGAGGGTGAAGCCGCCGCGGACGCCGACGCCGGTGACCGAGCCGCTCGCCGCCCAGGCGTTGGGCAGCGCGGGCAGCAGCTCGACCTGGCCGGGCCGGGAGTGCACCAGCATCTCGATCATCGCCGTCGGCGTGCCGAAGTTGGCGTCGATCTGGAAGGTCGACCGGCTGCCGAAGCTGTACATGTCGAACATGTTGATGCCGGTTCCGTTGCTGAAGTTGACCGACGGCTTCATCACGGTGGTGACCAGCTGGTACGCCTTGTCGGCGTTGTGCAGGCGGGCCCAGCACAGGGCGCGCCAGGCGGTGGCCCAGCCGTAGCTGTCCATGCCGCGGGCGGTGAGCAGGTTGGTGGCGCCGACGAGGACGTCGGTGGGGGTGGTGTCGGGGTCGATGCGGTCGCCGGGGAAGAGGCCGATCAGCGGGGAGAGGTGGCGGTGGGTGGTCTCGCCGAGGTTGGCGTCGGTCATCCACTCCTCCAGCCAGCCGGTGGTGGCGCTGACCTGCGGCATGTGGAGGCGGTTCTGCAGGTCGGCGACGGTGGCGGCGAAGGCGCTGTCGCGGCCGAGCTTCGCGGCGGCGGCCCGGTAGTTCTGGAAGAGCTGCCAGACGAGTTCCTGGGCGTAGGTGATGCCGAGGGCGTCGCCGGGGCCGTGCTCCGGGGACCAGTCGTGGTCGTCGACGAGGACCTGCCGGGCGGCGCCGGTGGCGGGGTCGGTGACGGTGGTGGTGACCAGGCGGGCCTGCCAGAACTCGCAGGCGCCCTTCAGCAGGGGGTAGATCCGGGCCAGGTAAGCCGCGTCCTGGGTGTAGTCGTAGTGCTCGTAGAGGGAGTTGGACAGCCAGGCGCTGCCGGCCGGGTGCCAGTCCCAGCCGTTGCCGCCCCAGATGTTGGTGGAGATCGCGACCGTCCAGCCGGCGACCTTGCCGGAGGTGTTGCGGTAGTGGTTGCGGGAGTCCTGGAAGCGGCGCAGGGTGATGTCCTGCCAGGACGGGTACTGGCTGACGCAGTAGTCGGCGAAGGCGTCGAAGCACGCGCCGAGGCCGGCCCGGTCGGGCAGCCAGTAGTTCATCTGGACGTTGATGTCGGTGTGGTAGTCGGCCATCCAGTCCGGGTTGTTGCGGTCGACCCACAGCCCCTGGAGGTTGGTGGGCAGGCTGCCGCGCGAGCCGGTGATGGCCAGGTAGCGGCCGAACTGGAGGTAGGAGGCCTCGAGTTCGGGGTCGGGTGCGGCACCGGCCGCGGCCCGGGCGGCGAGGCGGGCCGGGGTGTCCATGGCCCGCTGCGCCGGGGTGGAGGCGCCGAGGTTGACGGTCGTCTTCTGCTGGAGGGCCTGGAAGTCGGCGGTGTGGGTGGCCAGCAGTGCGGTGCCGGTCGCCCCGGCCGCCGATGCGGCGGTGGTGCGGGCGACGGCCAGCGGGTCGCGGGTGGCGTCCTTGTAACCGGTGGCGGTGGTGGAGTAGTTGGTGCCGCCGCTGATCAGCAGCACGACCTCGGTGCAGCCGGTGAACGTGACCTTGCTGCCGGTGGCGGACACGGTGCCGCCGGTGCCGACCGCTTTGAGGACGGTGGCGTACTTCAGCGCGTTGGGCAGCGCGGCGGTGAAGGACACCGACGCGTCGGCGGCGTCCGCGGTCACGCTCTCGCCCCGGGTGCCGCTCAGGGTGAGGCTGCCGGTGTACGTGCCGCCGCCGCTCTGGCTGAGCCTGATCACGAGCAGGTCGTCGGGGAAGCTGGAGAACACCTCCCGCCGGTAGGTGACGCCGCCGAGGGTGTAGGTGGCGGTGGCCAGGCCGTTGGACAGGTCCAGGCGGCGCTGGTACCCGCCGATCGCCGCCGTGGTGTGCGCGGGCACGTCGAGGTAGACCCGGGCGAGCTGGCCGAAGGTGCCGAAGTCGGTGGTGCCGTACGGGAACTGGCCGCCCGAGTTGAGGGTGTCGTTCGGCCCGCCGGTCCACAGTGTGGCGTCGGTGAGGCAGAACGCGTCGTGCGAGGGGTCGCCGGTGGTCAGCGCGCCGAGGCGGCCGTTGCCGACCGGGAGTCCCTGCTCGATGATCAGCGCCTCGGTGCCCGGGGTTCCGTACCGCAGCGCCGTCGCCTGGGCGTCGGGCACCAGCGCGAGCGGCGGGCGGGTGGCTGCGCCGGCTCGGGGCGTGAACTCCGGGAGCGAGGCGACGGCGAGCACTGCGCCGAGCGAGAGCGCGGCGCGCAGGGCGGTGCGCCGGGTCAAGCCCGCGGGTTCGGTGGGCGGAAGCGTCACGGGAGGGTTCCCTTCGTGGGGGCGGGCGCGCGCCGGAGACATCTGAGGTGTGAGGGGTCGACGCGACGGACGGGCATCCTGCGATCAGTGGAAGTGTGGGAGAGATCCGATCTCTTGGCAACCCTCCGGCCCAGAAATCCCGCAACAGACCCACCACTAGCATCCGAACAGTCAGAATCATCTGATGTGTTGCCGGGCGCGCTGCGCCGAGGACTCAGTGGCCGGTGATCGGCTGCTCGGTCCAGATGCTCTTGCCGTGCTCGTCGTAGCGCACGCCCCACTGCCCGGCCACGGCGGCGACGAGTTGCAGCCCCCGGCCGCCCTCGTCGGTGGCCGAGCTGTGCCGGATGTGCGGCGTGGTGAGGCTGGCGTCGGAGACCTCGCAGATCAGGGTGCGGCTGCGCAGCAGCCGCAGCCCGATGGGCCCCTTGGCGTGCCGGATGACGTTGCCGACGAGTTCGCTGACGATGAGTTCGGTCGCCGTGCTGAGCTCGTCCAGCTCCCAGGCGGCGAGCTGCGCACGGACGTGGGCGCGGGCCTCGCCGGCCGCCCGGGGGTCGTCGGGCAGGACCCAGGACACCACGTCGCCGGGCGGGAGGTGGTGGACGCGGGCGACGAGCAGCACGGCGTCGTCGCCGACCGGACGCCCGGTCGGGACCAGGTCGGCGATCACGGCGTCGCAGAGCGCGTCGAGCGACTCGGCGGGCCGGCAGCGGAGCTCCGTGCGCAGGGTGTCCGCCAGCCGCAGCAGGCCCGAGTCGATGTCCCGCTCGGCGGACTCGACCAGGCCGTCGGTGTAGAGGACCAGCAGGCTTCCCTCGGGGAGGCTCAGCGTGACCGTGTCGAACGGGGGTACGGCGGATCCGAGCGGCGGGTCGGGCAGGCGCGCGGGGAGGTCCACGGTGTGGTCGGGGCGGACCACGGCGGGCGGCGGGTGCCCGGCGTTCGCGTACCGGAGCTCGTGGGTGACCGGGTCGTAGACGCCGTAGAGGCAGGTGACGAAGGAGTCGTCGCCGAGGTCGGCGACGATGTCGTTGAGCCGGCCGAGGATCTCGGCCGGCGGCAGCTCCAGCTCGGACAGGGTCCGCACCGCGGTGCGCAGCCGCCCCATGGTGGCCGCCTCCGCCATGCCGCGGCCCATGACGTCGCCGACGACGAGGGCGACCCGGTCGGCGGAGAGGCGGATGACGTCGTACCAGTCGCCGCCGACCTCGGCGCCGCGGCCGGCCGGGAGGTACCGGGCGGCGGCGGTGACCGCCGGCAGGGCGGGCAGCCCGCGGGGCAGCAGCGCGCGCTGCAGTTCCCGGGCCCGGGCGGCGGCCTCCTCGTACAGGCTTGCCCGGTCGAGCGCCTGCGAGATCAGCCCGCTGACCTCGCCGAGCACGGTGCGCTGCTCCTTCGCGAAGACATGGGGCCGGTCGAAGGAGACCACGAGGACGCCCTCCCGGCCGGAGGCCGTCAGGGGCAGGAACGCCCAGGCCTGCTTGTCCGAGGTCCGCACGAGCCCGCCGGTCTCGGGATAGGCGTCGAGGAACTCCTCGCCCGACTCGATGAACCGGGCGGTGTGGTGGCGCATCACCTCGACCGTCGGGTGCACCGTGCCGACGGAGCGCCCGTCGAGCGCGGCGAGCATGGCCTCGGAGTAGCCGACCGCGCCGACGACCATCAAGCGCCCGTCGACCACCGTGCCGACGAGGAGGCCGACGGCGCCGACGTGGGGCAGGACGCATGCGGCGACCGCGCTGACCACGTCCCGGGGGGTGAGCGCCTCGGCGAGGGCGGCGGTGAGGCCGCCGATCAGCTCCGCCCGGTCGGCGGCCAGCCGCTCGGCCTCGGCCCGTTCGATCTCCCGCAGCCGCCGCTCGGTGATGTCGGTGCTGTAGAGCGTCAGCCCGCCGGGCACCGGAACCAGCCGCAGGTGGTACCAGCGGTCGTCGGGCCAGCGGACGTCGAAGTCGAGCGGTGTGCCGGTCCGGACGACCTCCCGGCAGAGCTGCTCCAGGCGCGGGACGTGCCGGATGGCGGGCAGGTCCCACAGGAGCGTGCCGGAGACGCTCGCCGAGGAGCCGAGCAGCTTCTCCGCCGCGACGTTGACGAACTCGGTCCGCCAGTCGCTGTCGACGGAGAGGAAGCCGTCGGTCATGTGGCGCAGGGCGCGGCCGACCGGCTCCAGGGCGGCGTGCGCCTCGGTGGTGTCGTAGGCGGTGCCCTCCAGGTGCGCGGGCTCGCCGTGCTCGTCCACGACGACCCGGCCGCGCACCCGGAGCCAGGCGTAGCCGCCGTCGGCGGTGGCGACCCGGTACTCCGCGTCCAGGGAGCCGCGGGTGCGGATCGCCTCGACCAGGACGTGCACCGAGTAGGGGCGGTCCTCGGGGTGGACGAGGGTGGCCCATTCCCGCATCCCGCCGCCGGGCGGCCAGTGGATGCCGAGTCCGGCGAGGAAGCGCTCGTCGATGACGAAGTCCCCGGTGCCCATGTCCCACGACCAGGTGCCGACCCGCAGCCGCGGACGCTCCCGGGCCGGGCCCTCCAGGGGCGACAGCAGCGCGGGGGACAGTCCGCCGGTCCGCGGCGCGGACAGGCGCAGGCGACCGGCGGCCCAGGCGGCCACCTCCGCGAGGAAGGCGAGGTCGGCGGCGTCCGGTTCGGCGAGGGGCGGGGTGATCAGCGACAGGGCGCCGCGCGGGCCGTCCGGGCCGGGCAGGGCCACGGCGGCGATGCCCGCCGACGGGGCGACGAAGGGCGGTGCGGCGACGGGACGGCCCGGCTCCGCGCGGGGGTACTCCACCGCGGGCAGCCAGAGGGTGCCGCCGTCGAGCACCACCCGGGCGGGTGCCAGCCGGCCGCTGTACGGAATGACGTCCCAGGCGCGGGTGAAGGCGCCGGGCAGGCCGCTGCTGGCCACCAGCCGGAGCCCGGCCTGGCCGATGCCGGCCACCGGCAGGTGCGCCATGCCGCCGAGCGCGCCGAACTCCGCCGTCAGGTGGTGGAGCGCCGCGAGGAGTGCGGCCGCGTCGCCCTCGTCCTCGAAGGCCGCGAGCATCCGGAGCCGCCCGGCCCGCCCGTCCTCCGGCGGCGCCTCCCACTCGCGACCCTGCCTTGCGCTCACCCGGTCTCCGTCCGCAGGAACTGCACCCCTCCAGAAAACACCCCCGCAACGGCGGTCGCCCTTCCACGGGCGGCGGTCAGCCCAGTGGTGCGCCCGCCGCCCCGAGGGTGCCGCGCAGCCACTGCTCGACGCCCGCCACGTGGACCGTCGCCCAGGCGTGCGCGAGTTCCGGGCGGCGGTCGGCGATCGCCTCGAAGATCGCCCGGTGCTGCTGGCGGGTGCGCTCGACGGCGCCCTCCTCGGTCGTCCCGCGCCAGATCCGGGCGCGGGCGGTCGGGCCGGACAGGCCGTCGATGAGCGAGCAGAGCACGGAGTTCCCGGAGCCAGCCGCGATCCGCCGGTGGAATTCGAGGTCGTTGCGGATCAGCTCCTCCAGCGGGGCGTCGTCCGCCAGATCAGCCAGCACCCGGCCGAGCGCGGCGACGTCCTCGTCCGACATCACCCGGGCGGCCATGGCGGCGGCGGCCGGCTCCAGGATCCGGCGGACCTCGAGGAACTCCAGCACCGTGTCGTCCTGGTGGAAGTCGACGACGAAGCTCAGCGCGTCCAGCAGCAGGTGCGGCTCCAGGCTGGTGACGTACGTGCCGTCGCCCTGGCGCACGTCCAGCACCCGGATCAGCGAGAGCGCCTTGACCGCCTCCCGCAGGGAGCTGCGCGAGAGGCCGAGCCGCTCGGCCAGGTCCGCCTCCTTCGGGAGCCGCGCGCCGGGGCGCAGCTCGCCGCTGACGATCATGGCCTTGATCTTCTCGATCGCCTCGTCGGTGACTGGCACTGCTGGGCCTCCCTGGCCGTCCGGTCCGTGCAGCATAGTCCCGCCGTACGGCGGGAGTTCAGCCGCCCGCGGGCCCGGCGGCGTGGTGGCCGTCCGGCGCTAGTCCTGCTTCTCGCCGGAGGCGAAGCGGGAGATGATCAGGGCGACGATGATGATCGCGCCGTTGAGGAACTGGTTCCACAGCGGGGGGACGCCGGCCAGGGTCATCACGTTGACCACCAGCTGGAGCGTCAGCACGCCGGTGAGGGCGCCGAACAGGGTGCCGCGGCCGCCGTTGAGGCTGACGCCGCCGATGACGGTGGCGGCGAAGACCTGGAAGATCCAGCCGTTGCCCTGGTCGGCGGAGATGGAGCCGTAGTGGCCGGTGTAGAGGATGCCGGCGAAGGCGGCGAGCAGGCTGCCGAGGATCAGCACGGTCCAGGTGATCCGGTCGACCCGGATGCCGGCGGCGCGGGCGGCCTCGGTGTTGCCGCCGATCGCGTACAGGGCGCGGCCGTGGCGCAGCCAGGCGAGGGCGCTGCCGCCGGCGAGGAAGAGGAGGGTGCACAGCCAGATGGCGGCGGGGATGCCGAGCCAGCTGGTGGAGCCGAGGTAGGTGAAGGAGCCGGGCAGGTTGACGATGGACTGGCCCTGGGAGACGGCGACCTGCAGGCCCCGGAGCAGGGTGAGGGCGCCGAGGGTGACGATGAAGCCGTTGAGGCGCAGTTTGAGGATGAGGAAGCCGTTGACCGCGCCGATGAGTGCGCCGACGGCGAGGCAGAGCGGGATGGCCGTCCAGCCGGGGAAGAGTCCGAGGCCGTTGAAGCGGGCGCCGTGGTCGGGCAGGACGAGCCAGACGGCGATGACGGGGGCGACGCCGATGGTGGATTCGAGGGAGAGGTCCATCCGGCCGGCGATCAGGATGAGGGCCTCGGCGAGGACGAGCAGGCTGAGCTCGGTGGCCTGCTGGCCGACGCCGAGCAGGTTGTCGGCGGTGAGGAAGGCGGGTGAGACCGCGAAGCCGATGATGCCGAGGACCAGCAGGACCGGGACGAGCGACAGGTCGCGGTAGCGGGCCAGGTCGAAGCGGCGTCCGACGGGGGCCTGCCTGGTGAGGTCAGTGGTTGCCATGCTGTTCCTTCGTGTGGTTCGGGTCGGCCATGCCCTCCATGGCGGCGACCAGTTGTTCGTCGCTCCAGCCGTGCGCGAACTCGGCGACGACGCGGCCGTGGAACATGGCGAGGACGCGGTCGCAGACCCGCAGGTCGTCGAGTTCGTCGGAGACGATCAGGGCGGTCCGCCCGGCGTCGGCGACCTCGCGGACGGTGCCGAGCAGGGATTCCTTGGACTTGATGTCGACGCCGTTGGTGGGCCGGATGGCGATCAGGGCGTGCGGCTCGGTGGCGAGCGCGCGGGCGATGACCACCTTCTGCTGGTTGCCGCCGGACAGCGCGGACACCGGGGTCGAGGCGCCGGGTGTCTTGATGTCCAGGCCGGTGATCATCTTCTGGGCGAAGGCGCGGGTGCGGGACGGCAGGACGGTGCCGTACGGGCCGAGCTGGTCGGTGACGGTCAGGGTGGCGTTCTCGGCGACGCTGCGCTGCGGGATCAGGCCCTGGAGGTGCCGGTCCTCGGGGACGAACCCGATCCCGGCGGCGAGCGCGGCGGGGACACGGCCGGTACGCACCGGGCGGCCGGCGACGGTGACGGTGCCGGAGGTGGGGCGGTGCAGGCCGGCCAGGGTCTCGCCGAGCCGGACGTTGCCGCTGGCGGCGGCTCCGGCGAGCCCGACCACCTCGCCCGCGCGGGCGGTGAGGGTGACGTCCCGGTAGACGCCGTCCAGGGTCAGCCCGGCGACCTCCAGCAGCGGCGCTCCCCCGTCGGCGCGGCCGCGCACCGACCACGCCGGCTCACTGCCGCGGGCGCGTTCACCGGTCATCGCCTCGACCAGGGCCTGCTGGTGGAGCTCGGCGACCGGCGCGGTGACGATGTGCCGGGCGTCGCGGTAGACGGTGACGGTGGTGCAGAGGTCGTAGACCTCCTGCAGGTGGTGGGAGATGAACAGGAAGGCGACGCCCTGCTGTTGGAGGGCGCGGAGCTTGTCGAAGAGCTTCTCGATGCCGCGGGCGTCGAGCTTGGCGGTCGGCTCGTCGAGGATGATGAACCGGGCGCCGAAGGACAGCGCGCGGGCGATCTCCACGAACTGCCGCTGCTCGACGGTCAGGTCCTCGGCCCGCGCGTTCGGATCGACGTCGACGCCGTACTCGGCGAGCAGCTCCGCCGCCCGCGTACGCAGGCCCTTCCAGCTGATCGGACGCAGGGCGCGCGGACTCTGCCGGTCCAGGAAGAGGTTCTCGGCGACGGTGAGCGCGGGGATGACGGTGGAGCGCTGGTAGACGCAGGCGACGCGGGCGCGCCAGGCGGCGGTGTCGCCGGGGGCGGGCGCGGGTTGGCCGTCGAAGCGCAGGGTGCCGGTGTCGGCGGGCTGCAGTCCGGTGAGGATCGAGACGAGCGTCGACTTGCCGGCGCCGTTGCGGCCGACCAGGGCGTGCGACTCGCCGGGCGCGACCTGGATGCGGGCGTCGGCGAGGGCGACGGTGGCGCCGAAGCGCTTGCTGATCCCGTCGGCCTCGACGACGGGGCCCCGGACGGGGCTGGGGTCCGCCATGGCGGCGTGTCCTTTCGAGTGGTGTCCCGCCGGGAGGCGGCCGGTCCTGACAGTGCTCCGGCCGCCGTTCGCGGGCGTCGGACTACTTGTTGACGCTGTTGCCCCACAGGGCCTTGTCGTCGACGTTGTCCTTGGTGACCAGTGGGGCGGGCAGCTGGTCCTCCAGGCCGTTGGGCAGCTGGATGATGGTGGAGTCGTGGTCGGTCGGGCCGGGCTGGAAGGTCTTGCCCTCGGCGCCGGCCTGCGCGTAGAAGAGCGCGTACTTGGCGTAGAGGTCGGCGGGCTGGGAGACGGTGGCGTCGATGTCGCCCTTGCGGATCGCGTCGAACTCCTGCGGGATGCCGTCGTTGGAGATGATCGCGATGTGGCCGGGCTGCCCGGCGGGCTTGAGCAGGCCCTTCTGCTGGAGCAGCGCCAGGGTCGGCTGCAGGAACACGCCGCCGGCCTGCATGTAGATGCCGCCCAGGTCGGGGTTGGCCGCGAGCGTGGACTGGAGCTTGGCGGAGGCGACGTCGCCCTTCCAGTCGGTGGCCAGCTCGATGACCTGAATGCCGGGGAACTTCTCCTTCATGCAGGCGGCGAACGCCTCGGAGCGGTCGCGGCCGTTGACGGAGCTGAGCGCGCCCTGGAGCTCGGCGACCTTGCCCTTGCCGCCGAGTTGCTTGCCGAGGAACTCGCAGGCCTTGGTGCCGTACGCCTTGTTGTCGGCACGGACGACCATGTAGACGTTGCCCTTGTCGGGGCGGGTGTCGACGCTGACCACCGGGATCTTCTTCGCCGAGAGGGCGTCGAGGGTGGAGGCGATCGCGCCGGTGTCCTGGGGGGCCATCACGACGGCCTTGGCGCCGGTGTTCTGGAAGACCTGGACGTTGGCGACCAGCTTGGTCACGTCGTTCTGCGAGTTGCTCACCGGGAGGGTGTGCAGGCCGGCGGAGCCCTGCTTGATGTACTGCGCGTAGGAGTTCCAGAAGTCCGAGTCCGCGCGGGGCAGGTCGATGCCGATGGCCGGCTTGCCGCCGGCCGCGTCCGAGCCCGCGTCACTGCCGCGGTTGCAGGCCGTGGCGAACCCCGCCAGGACGACCACGGCGGCGGTCGTGGCCGCGATTCTGGAGGAGCGAAGCTTCATGGTGCCGATCTCCTTGGCTGGGATGCCGAAATCATCGGATGGCTTGCGGTAGCCAGGACCTTACGAGCTGGAAACACGACTGACAAGACCAGACCTCGGATGAATCTCAACCGTGACATCCGGGCCCACGCCGGGCCTGCCCAAAGCGGCAACGGGGCCGACTACCTGCACAGATGAGCCTCCGGACCGCCTCATCCGGCGGAAACATCGGAGGACTTCTTGCGGCGGCGGGCCGCCCGCTCGTATGGTCGGGGCACAGCCGATTCATCCGATCTGTTGACCACGCGTGGCTGAAGACCGCTGCCGCGACCACAGGAGAACACCATGAGACTGCTTCGCATCGGGGCGCCCGGAGCGGAGGTGCCGGCGGTCCTCGGCGAGGACGGCGCCGCGTTCGACCTCTCCGGCCTGACCCGGGACATCGACGGGGACTTCCTCGCCTCCGGCGGGATCGACCGCGTCCGGGAGGCGCTGGCCGCGGGCTCGCTGCCCGCGCTGGACACCGACGGTCTGCGGGTCGGGGCGCCGCTCGCCCGTCCGGGCAAGGTGGTCTGCATCGGCCTCAACTACCGCGACCACGCCGAGGAGACCGGCGCCGCGGCGCCCGAGCGGCCGGTGGTCTTCATGAAGGACCCCTCGACCGTGGTCGGCCCGTACGACGAGGTACTGATCCCCCGCGGTTCGGTCAAGACCGACTGGGAGGTCGAGCTCGCGGTCGTCATCGGCCGCGAGGCCCGCTACCTGGCCGACCCGGCCGCGGCCGCCGCCTGCATCGCCGGCTACACCATCAGCAACGACGTCTCCGAGCGCGAGTTCCAGCTGGAGTACTCGGCGCAGTGGGACCTCGGCAAGTCCTGCGAGACCTTCAACCCGATGGGCCCCTGGCTGGTCACCCCCGACGAGGTCGACGACCCGCAGGCGCTCGGCCTGCGGCTGTCCGTCAACGGCGAGGTCCGCCAGAACGGCGACACCAAGAACATGATCTTCGAGATCCCGTACCTCGTCTGGTACCTGAGCCAGTACATGGTGCTGCGCCCCGGCGACGTCATCAACACCGGCACGCCGGCCGGCGTCGCACTGGGCCTGCCCGGCACCCCGTACCTGCGCGACGGCGACACCGTCGAGCTGGCCGTCGACGGTCTCGGCACCCAGCGCCAGACCTTCCACAACGCGTGAGAGGCACCACCTTGTCCGCATCCGCAGCGCGGATCACCGCGATCGACACCTACGACATCCGCTTCCCCACCTCGCGGGAGCTGGACGGGTCCGACGCGATGAACCCCGACCCCGACTACTCCGCCGCGTACGTCGTCCTGCGCACCTCGGCGGGCGGCCACGAGGGCCACGGCTTCACCTTCACCATCGGCCGCGGCAACGACGTCCAGGTCGCCGCCATCGCCGCGCTGCGCCACCACGTCGTCGGACGCACCGTGGCCGAGCTGTGCGCCGACCCCGGCTCGCTCTACCGCGACCTGATCGGCGACAGCCAGCTGCGCTGGCTCGGCCCGGAGAAGGGCGTGATGCACATGGCGATCGGCGCCGTGGTCAACGCCGTCTGGGACCTCGCCGCCAAGCGCGAGGGCAAGCCGCTGTGGCAGCTGCTCGCCGACGCCGACCCGGCCTGGCTGGTCTCCCAGGTCGACTTCCGCTACATCAGCGACGCCCTGACGCCAGAGGAGGCGCTGGACCTGCTGACCAAGGGCAAGCACGGCGCCGCCGACCGCACCGCCGAGCTGCTGCGCAGCGGCTACCCCGCCTACACCACCTCCCCCGGCTGGCTCGGGTACAGCGACGAGAAGCTGACCCGCCTCGCGAAGCAGGCGGTCGCGGACGGGTTCACCCAGATCAAGCTGAAGGTCGGCGCCGACCTGGCGGACGACGTCCGCCGCTGCCGCACCGCCCGCGCGGCGGTCGGCCCGGACATCCGCATCGCCATCGACGCCAATCAGCGCTGGAACGTCGCCGAGGCGATCGAGTGGACCAACGCGCTGGCCGAGTTCGACCCGTACTGGATCGAGGAGCCCACCAGCCCGGACGACGTCCTCGGCCACGCCGCGATCCGCCGCGGGGTCCACCCGGTCAAGGTCGCCACCGGCGAGCACGTGCAGAACCGCATCGTCTTCAAGCAGCTCCTGCAGGCCGGCGCCGTCGACGTCCTGCAGCTCGACTCGGCCCGGGTCGCCGGGGTCAACGAGAACCTCGCCATTCTGCTGCTCGCCGCCAAGTTCGGCGTCCCGGTCTGCCCGCACGCGGGCGGCGTGGGCCTGTGCGAACTCGTCCAGCACCTGTCGATGTTCGACTACGTCGCCCTCACCGGCACCACCGAGGACCGGGTGGTGGAGTACGTCGACCACCTCCACCAGCACTTCCTCGACCCGGTGCGGATCAGCGCCGGCCACTACCTGGCACCGACCGCGCCGGGCTTCTCCGCCACCATGCACCGGGCCACCATCGACACCTACCGGTACCCGGACGGCGCGTTCTGGGCCGCCGACCTGGCCGGGACGGATCCGGAGGCGCACGCATGACCACCGACCTCGACGGGCTCACCGCCCTGGTCACCGGCGGCGCCTCCGGCATCGGGCTGGCCACCGCCCAGCTGCTCAGCGCGCGCGGCGCGGACGTCGCGGTGCTCGACCTCGACCCCGCCCGGGTGCCCGCCCCGCTGCGCGGCTTCACCGCCGACGTCGCCGACGACGCCTCGGTGCGCCGCGCGGTCGCCGCCGCAGCCGAGGCGCTCGGCGGGATCGACATCCTGGTCAACAACGCCGGCATCGGCGCGGCCGGGACGGTGCAGGACAACCCGGACGAGCAGTGGCACCGGGTGCTCGACATCAACGTCCTCGGCATCGTGCGCACCACCCGCGCCGCCCTCCCCCACCTGCGGGCCTCCCGCAGCGCCGCGATCGTCAACACCTGCTCGATCGCCGCCACCGCGGGCCTGCCCCAGCGGGCCCTGTACTCGGCCTCCAAGGGCGCCGTCCTCTCGCTCACCCTGGCGATGGCCGCCGACCACGTCCGCGAGGGCATCCGGGTCAACTGCGTCAACCCCGGCACGGTCGACACCCCGTGGGTCGGCCGGCTGCTGGACGCCGCCGACGACCCGGCGGCCGAACGCGCCGCGCTGAACGCCCGTCAGCCCACCGGCCGCCTCGTCTCCGCCCAGGAGGTCGCCGCCGCCATCGCCTACCTCGCCTCCCCGGCGGCCGGCTCGACCACCGGCACCGCGCTGGCGGTCGACGGCGGCATGGCCGGCCTGCGCCTGCGCCCGGAGCCGGCCCCGTGACCCGTACGCTCGGCCGCTCCGCGGTCCCGGTCAGCCGCCTGGCGTTCGGCGCGGCGGGCATCGGCAACCTGTTCTCCGCCGTGTCCGACGCCCAGGCGGAGGAGGCCGTGACCGCCGCCTGGGAGTCGGGCGTGCGGTACTTCGACACCGCCCCGCACTACGGGCTGGGCCTGTCCGAGCGGCGGCTCGGCGCCGTGCTGCGGCAGCTGCCGCGCGCGGAGTTCACCGTCTCCACCAAGGTCGGCCGCCTGCTGGTGCCCCACGACGGAGGCGGCGACGACCTCGCCGCCGGTGGTTTCGCCGTCCCCGCCACCCACCGCCGGGTCTGGGACTTCTCCGCCGAGGGCGTGCGCCGCTCGCTCGAAGCCAGCCTGCAGCGGCTCGGCCTGGACCGGGTCGACATCGTCTACCTGCACGACCCCGACCACCACGCCGAGCAGGCCCTCGACCAGGCCTACCCCGAACTGGAACGGCTGCGCGCCGAGGGCGTGATCGGCGCGATCGGCGTCGGCATGAACCAGGCCGAACTGCCCGCCCGCTTCGTCCGCAACACCGACATCGATGCCGTCCTGCTGGCCGGCCGCTACACCCTGCTCGACCAGCGCGGCCTGGACGAGCTGCTGCCGCTGGCCGCCGAGCGCGGCGTCGGGATCGTCATCGGCGGAGTCTTCAACTCCGGGCTGCTCGCCGACCCGCGGCCGGGCGCCCGGTACGACTACGCCGCCGTGCCCGCGCAGACCCTCGACCGCGCACTCGCCCTGAAGGAGGTCTGCGAGCGCCACGGCGTGCCGCTGCGCTCCGCCGCCCTGCACTTCCCGTTCGCGCACCCGGCCGTGGCCGCCGTCCTGGTCGGCACCCGCAGCGCCGCGGAGGTGGCGGACACGGCCGCCATGCTGGCCCGTCCCGTCCCGGAATCCCTGTGGCGGGAGCTGAAGGCCCGTAAGCTGCTCGCCGCCGACGTCCCGACGCCCGAGGAGGTGGACTGATGCGGATCGCCCTGTTCATCACCTGCTTCAACGACACCATGTTCCCCGGGACGGGCCGGGCGGTGGTGACGGTCCTGGAGCGCCTCGGCCACACGGTCGACTTCCCGCAGGAGCAGACCTGCTGCGGCCAGATGCACTTCAACACCGGCTACCGGCCCGACGCCGTCCCGCTGGTCGCCCGCTTCGCCCGGACCTTCGCCGCGTACGACGCCGTGGTCACCCCCTCGGCGTCCTGCGCCGGGATGGTCCGCGAGAACCACCCGCTGCTCGCCGCCGCGTACGGGCACCCCGAACTGCAGCAGCAGGTCGCCGACCTGGTGCCGCGGGTGCACGAGTTCACCGAGTTCCTGACCGACGTCCTCGGCGTCACCGACGTCGGCGCCCGCTTCCCGCACCGGGTCGCCTACCACCCGACCTGCCACTCGCTCCGCGGTCTGCGCCTGGGCGACCGGCCGGAGCGGCTGCTGCGCGCGGTGGACGGCCTCGACCTGGTCGACCTGCCCGCCGCCGACTCCTGCTGCGGCTTCGGCGGCACCTTCGCCGTGAAGAACGCCGACACCTCCGCCGCCATGCTCGCCGACAAGGCGGACGCCGTGGAGCACTCGGGGGCCGAGGTGCTGTGCGCCGCCGACAACTCCTGCCTGCTGCACATCGGCGGCGGCCTCTCCCGCCGCGGCGCCCCCGTACGGACCATGCACCTGGCGGAGATCCTGGCCGGCGCCGGCGGAGGTGCGCGATGAGCGACCGCGGTGTGGTCTGGCTCGGCGCCCCGTCCTTCCCGGACGCGGCCCGCGAGGCACTCAAGGACGAGCGGCTGCGCGCCAACCTCAGGCGCGCCACCGGCACGATCCGCGACAAGCGCCTGGCGGTCGCCTCCGAACTCGACGACTGGGAGGAGCTCCGGGACGCGGCCGCCGCGATCAAGCGGCGGACCGCCCGTCACCTCGACCGCTACCTGCTGCAGTTGGAGGAGTCGGTCACCGCCGCCGGCGGCACCGTGCACTGGGCCGCCGACGCGGCCGAGGCCAACCGCATCGTCACCGAGCTGGTCCGGGCCACTGGAGAGACCGAGGTGGTGAAGGTCAAGTCCATGGCCACCCAGGAGATCGGCCTCAACGAGCACCTCGCCGAGCACGGCATCACCGCGTACGAGACCGACCTCGCCGAGCTGATCGTCCAGCTCGGCGACGACCGGCCCTCGCACATCCTGGTCCCGGCGATCCACAAGAACCGCACCGAGATCCGCGACCTGTTCGCCGCGGAGATGGGCCACTGGGGGCGGCCCGCCCCCGAAGGCCTCACCGACGACCCCCGCGCCCTCGCCGAGGCCGCCCGCCTCCACCTGCGGAAGAAGTTCCTCACCGCGAAGGTCGCGGTCTCCGGCGCCAACTTCGCCTGCGCCGACACCGGCACCGTCCTGGTAGTGGAGTCCGAGGGCAACGGCCGGATGTGCCTGACCCTCCCCGAGACCCTGATCACCGTGATGGGCATCGAGAAGGTCGTGCCGACCTGGCAGGACCTGGAGGTCTTCCTCCAGCTGCTCCCCCGCTCCTCCACCGGCGAGCGGATGAACCCCTACACCTCCACCTGGACCGGCACCACCGACGGCGACGGCCCGCAGGACTTCCACCTCGTCCTGCTCGACAACGGCCGCACCGACACCCTCGCCGACACCGTCGGCCGCCAGGCCCTGGCCTGCATCCGCTGCTCCGCCTGCCTCAACGTCTGCCCGGTCTTCGAGCGCACCGGCGGCCACGCCTACGGATCGGTCTACCCCGGACCGATCGGCGCCGTCCTCACCCCCCAGCTCGTCGGCGTCGAGAACGCCGCCAGTCTCCCCTTCGCCTCCACCCTGTGCGGCGCCTGCTACGACGCCTGCCCCGTCAAGATCAACATCCCGGAGGTGCTCGCCCACCTGCGGGCCGAGGTGGTCGAGGCCAAGGGCGGCCGCACCGCCGAGGCGCTGGCGATGAAGGCCGCCGCCAAGCTCCTCGACTCGCCCCGGCTGCTCGGCGCGGCCCAGAAGGCCGCGAGTCTCGGCGGCCGGGCCCTCGCCCGCGACGGGCACATCGGACGCCTCCCCGGCCCGTTGAGCGGCTGGTCCGACACCCGGGACACCCCCGCCCCGCCCGCCGAGTCCTTCCGCGCCTGGTGGCGCCGCACCCGAGAGCAGGCACCCGATGAGCAGCCGTGACGCCGTCCTCGCCCGCGTCCGCGCGGCCCTCGCCGACGTCCCCGCCGACGAACGCCCCGAGGACGTCCCGGTCCCCCGCGCCTACCGGCGCACGCACACCGCACCCGGCGAGTCCGCGGTGGCGCTGTTCGCCGAGCGGGTGGCCGACTACCGCGCGCACGTCACCCGCACGGACGCGGCCGGCCTGCCCGGCGCGCTGGCGGCGGTGCTGAGCGGGCGGGGGGTGCGGCGCCTCGCCCTGCCGAGCGGCTTCCCGGTCGAGCTGCTGCCGGCCGGCGACTGGGAGTGGCATCCCGAGCCGCTCGACGTGGCCGCGCTGGACGGACTCGACGGCGCGATCACCCTCGCCGCCGCCGGGATCGCCGTCACCGGCACGATCGTCCTCGACGCCGGCCCCGGCCAGGGCCGGCGCGCGCTCACCCTGGTCCCCGACTACCACCTGTGCGTCGTCCGCGCCGAACAGATCGCCGACGACGTCCCCGCCGCCCTCGCCCGCCTCGACCCGACCCGGCCGCTGACCTTCGTCTCCGGCCCGTCCGCCACCAGCGACATCGAACTCTCCCGCGTCGAGGGCGTCCACGGCCCCCGCACCCTCGATGTCGTCGTCGTCGGGCCCGCCCTCCCGGAGCACCCATGAGGATCGCCCTGCACACCCGCGTCCGCGAGGACCGGATCGAGGCGTACGAGGCCGCCCACCGCCGGGTGCCCGCCGAGCTGACCGCCGCGATCCGCGGCGCGGGCGTCTCGTCCTGGACCATCTGGCGCAGCGGCTGCGAGCTGTTCCACCTGCTGGAGTGCGAGGACTACGCCCGCCTGCTCGCCGAGCTGGAGCACCTGCCGGTGAACATCGCGTGGCAGGCCCGGATGGGCGACCTCCTGGAGGTCGCCCACGACTACTCCGGGGCGGGCGCCGCCGCCGGTCTCCCGGAGGTGTGGCAGCTGTGACGGACCGTCGGATCGTCGACTCCCACCACCACGTCTGGGACCTCGCCGTACGCCCCCAGCCGTGGATCACCGGCCCGGCCCTGCGGCCGCTGGCCCGCTCCTTCTCCGTCGCCGACCT
The DNA here is from genome assembly GCF_043200835.1 of Kitasatospora sp. NPDC048365. Lineage (NCBI taxonomy): Bacteria > Bacillati > Actinomycetota > Actinomycetes > Kitasatosporales > Streptomycetaceae > Kitasatospora > Kitasatospora sp. NPDC048365. The sequence continues at coordinate 23,300 of NZ_JBICYJ010000055.1, read as the reverse complement.
GGTGCCCGAGGCGCGGGCGGCCGGGGTGGTCGCGAGCGTCGTGGTACAGACCGTGTGCGTCCCGGAGGAGACGCCCGAGCTCCTCGCCCTCGCCGCCCGGGGCGGGCTGGTCGCCGGCGTGGTCGGCTGGACCGACCTGACCGCGCCCGACGTCGCCGACGCAATCGCCGCGCTGCGCGAGCTTCCCGGCGGCGACCGGCTGGTGGGCATCCGCCACCAGGTCCAGGAGGAACCCGACCCGGCTTGGCTGCTGCGCCCGGACGTCCGCCGCGGGCTGCTCGCCGTCGCCGCGGCCGGGCTCGCCTACGACCTGGTGGTCACCGCCGGCCAGTTGCCCGCCGCCGCACGCGCCGCGGCCGGGCTCCCCGGCGTGGCCTTCGTCCTGGACCACCTGGGAAAGCCCCCGATCGCCGCCGGGGAGCCGGAGCCCTGGGCGGCGGACGTCCGCCGGCTGGCCGCCCTGCCCAACACCGTCTGCAAGCTCTCCGGCATGGTCACCGAGGCCGCCCCCGCCTGGGAGGTGGACGACCTCCGGCCGTACGCCGACACCGTGCTGGACGCCTTCGGCCCGCAACGGCTGCTGTTCGGCTCCGACTGGCCGGTCTGCACCCTCCGCGCGGGGTACGCGGAGGTCGTCCTGACCGCCGAGCGGCTGGTCGAGGGCCTGAGCCCGGCGGAGCAGGACGCGATCCTGTACGGCAACGCGGTCCGGGTCTACGGCCTCCGGCCGCCGTGACGCCTCAGGAGCCCCAGGCCTCGAACTCGTAGATCCGGGCGGCCGGGTCGGTGGTCTGGGTGGGCCTGGTGACGACCAGTCGGACGTAGCGCGCCGTGGTGGCCACCGGGTGGGTGGTGGTGGCGGCGGTGTTGCCGGTGACGGTGGCGACGGTGGTCCAGGCGTCGGTGGTCGTGTTCCGTACCTGGACGGTGAAGTCCCGGGTGTTGTACTGGGCGCTCTCACCGCCCGCCTGGGCGTGCTTGACCACGAACCTGCTCAGCGAGCGGGCCGAGCCGAGGTCCACCTCCAGCCACTTGCTGCTGGTGAGCGTGCACCACTTGTCGCTGTTGCCGCCGTTGACCGTGCCGTTGACGGCCTTGGCGGGGCCCTCGTTGCCGTTGCACTGCCCGGAGCCGGTGGCGGGGCGGCCGAGCGCCAGGTTGCTGTCGGCCGGCGGGGTGCCGCCCCAGCCGACGGTGGCGGTCGCGGCGGCGGAGCGGCCGTACTCGGTGGAGACGGCCTGCACCTCGACGGTGGTGCTGCTCTCGGTGCCGGCCCGGTCGAGCCGGTTGACGTAGTAGGCGTCGGACGGCGTGGCGCCGAGGAAGCTGCGGGTGCCGTCGGCGTTGCGCCGGTACAGCTCGTAGTGGTGGACCGTGCCGCCCGGGGACGGCGTCCAGGAGAGGCGCAGCGACTGGCTGGTGCCGGCCACCACGTCGCTCGCGCCGAGCACGGTCAGCCCGGAGGGCGCGGCGGGGGCGTCCACCGTGCCGTCGTAGACCGCGAGTTGCCCGATCTTCAGGTCGTACGAGGGGTTGGTGCCGGATGCCTGGAGGCCGATCTGGGCGATGGTGCGCCCGGCGTAGGCGGACAGGTCGAGGGTCTTGCGCTCCCAGCCGGCGCCGCCGGTCGGGCCGAGGTCGAGGGTGGTGAAGGCGGTCGGCGCGTCGGTGAAGGAGATCACGGCCTTGAGCCCGGTGGCCCCGGCGGCCGGGGTCTTCAGGACGACGGAGAGCCTGGTGTCGGCGGCCACCGGCAGACGCGTCTGGTAGAGGCGCACCGTGTTGACGGCGTCCAGGGCGCCGGTCAGGCGCAGCGAGGAGCCGCCTTCGTAGGCGTCGGTGAAGTCGACGCCCGGGGTGAGCCTGCTGCCGGTGGTGTCGACCAGCCAGTGGTAGGTGGGCGGCACGTCCTGGAGGGAGAGGTTGTTCCAGCCGCCGGTGGCGACCCGGGTGCCGGCCGCGTTCCAGAAGTCGCCCTCGCCGGCGGAGAAGTTGGTGACGAAGGGCTTCGTGGTGACGGGCGTGGATTCGGCGACGTAGGTCGCCAGGCCCTTCCAGGCGGAGCCGGTCGTGGTGTTGGAGGGGTCGTTGTTGGCCCCGATCCAGTAGCGGGCGTCCTTGGCGAGGTAGTCGGCGCGGCCGGTGGCGGACTTCCAGGTCCATTCGGGGCGGTAGAGGCCGAGCGAGGTGGTGTGCGGCCGGCCGGCGGGGAAGAGGGTGGCCCAGTCGACGCCGGTGTTGTAGCCGTTGGCCTCGGTGTCGATGCCGGAGTAGAGCTCGTACTCGCCGCGTCCGAGGCCGCGGGCCAGGGTGCGGGAGGAGTCGAGGCCGCTCGCCGACCAGTCGAAGTTGAGGAACATCGAGTCGGCGGTGCGTCGGGCGCCGTCCTGGAGGAAGCTGTCGTTGGCGCCGGTGAGGGCGTTCTGCCAGCTGACGGCGCCGGATTCGGTCATGGCGTCGTACCACATGAACTCGGTGCCGCTCTGGGCCTTGGTGTACTGCATGAGGCTGCGGACCTCGCCGGCGAGCGCCGTGTCGCCGCCGCCGGTCTCCTGGTTGATGAACCAGCCGTCGAAGCCGTAGTACTGGGCGGCCTGGACCAGCTTGTCGGCGACGGGGTAGCGGCTGCCGGACTTCTGGACGAAGTCGCGGACCCACTGGAGCTGTCCGCCGTACGCGGCGGGCGGGAAGAACACGGTGCCGTAGACCTTGACGCCGTTGCGGTGGGCGGCGTCGATGACGGTCGGGTTGGGGGCGAGGATCAGGCCCTCGCCGGCCGAGCCGCCCCAGAAGACCAGCTTGTCGAGGTAGCTCCAGTACTGGAAGGCGTAGTAGTTGGGGTCGGTCGAGCCCTGGGAGGGGTTGTTGGAGGTGGGCCCGAAGGAGACCAGGGAGGCGATCCTGCCTTCGCCGGCACGGGCGTTGGCGTTCGCCCGGAGGGCCGGGTCGGCGGTGCGCGGCTGGAGCGGGACGCTCGCGCGGTTGAACCGTGCGTCGGGGTCGGTGGCCGGGTCCCAGCCGAGGAGGGTGTTCGGGTACCAGTACGAGGCGTAGGGCTGGGTGCCGGCAGCGGCCGTGGCCGCGGCCGGAGGGGGTGCGGCCTGGGCGGTCGCGGGGGCGGCGCCGAGGGCGGCGGCCAGCAGGGCGGTGCTGAGCAGGAGGCGGTGCCGTCGGGACATGCAGGGGCTCCGTTCGCGCGAGGTGCGGACGAGGGTGGGGGCGGGGCCGGTGTGCATGTGTGCAGTGGTGCATGTGCGCGGTGGCGCGTGGGTGCGGTGGCGCGTGGTGCGGCCGAACGGGTGGCGTTCGGCCGCAGCGAGGCTAAACCGGTTCAGAACGGGGTGTCAACGGTGCCTGCGTCAACTCCCGTTCAGGGGGCGGGCGGTGAGGTGGACTCCCGGACGGTCAGCCGGGGCGTGGGCATCTGCAGGTCGGCCTCCGGCCCGGTGCCCTCGATCGCCTCCAGGACGCTGCGTGCGACCTGCTCGCCGAGCGCGAAGGTGTCGCGGCGCAGCGCGGTGAGCGGGGGGTGCACGATCCGGGCGAGCACCGAGTCGTCGAAGGAGACGAGGGACAGCTCGCCGGGAACGGCGACGCCCATCTCGCCGGCCACGCCGAGCCCGGCGACCGCCATCACGTCGCTGTCGTAGACGATCGCGGTGGGCCGGCGCGGGCGGGAGAGCAGCGCGCGGGTGGCGGCCGCGCCCTCGGCGTCGCTGAAGTCGGTGGGGACGGAGACGGCCTCCTCCAGGCCTAGCCGGCGCGCGGCGTCGCGCAGCGCGCGGATCCGGCGCTGGGTGTGCTGGAAGTGCGGCAGTCCGGCGAGGTGGGCGATCCGCCGGTGCCCGATGGCGGCGAGGTAGTCGATGATGGAGAGCATCGCCTCCCGGTCGTCGGCCCAGATCCGGCGCGGGCCGGCGCCCTTGCCGGGGCCGCCCAGCATGACGGCGGGGACGCCGAGTTCGTCGAGCACGGCGAGCCGCGGGTCGCGCACCTGGAGGTCGACCAGGACGAAGGCGTCGACCCGGTGCTCGGAGGCCCAGCGACGGTAGACCTCGATCTCGGCGGCGGTGTCCTCGACCACCATCAGCTGCAGGGCGACGGAGGCGGCCGAGAGCACGCCCTGGATGCCGGAGAGCAGTTGGTTGAAGAACGGTTCGACGCCGATGGTGCGGGCGGGCCGGGCGATCACCAGCCCGACGGCGTCGGCGCGGGCTCCGCCGAGGGCGCGGGCCGCGCTGTGCGGGCGCCAGTTCATCTCCTCGGCCACCTGCAGGATCCGCTCCTTGGTCGCCTCACTGACCCCGGGCCGGCCGTTGAGCGCGAAGGACACCGCGCCCTTCGAGACGCCGGCCCGGCGGGCAATGTCGGCAATGGTCGGTCTACCCACGGGTTCTGTCCCCTCTCTTGACACCCGAGTTTAGGCCGGAGCATAGTCCCTGCCAGTGCTAGACCGGTTTAGTACCTCAGGCTGTCCCCCACCACCCTCATCACGGGAGACCCCATGCGAAGAATCCGGTCCGCGTTAGCCGCGACGGCCCTCGCCGCCGGCGCGCTCACCGGCTGCGGCCTCGGCTCCGGCGACGGCGGAGGCGGCGCGGACGCCGCGAAGGCCGCCGCCACCGGCGAGGTCAAGGGCAAGGTCTCGCTCCAGACCTGGGCCCTGAAGCCCAAGTTCACCGACTACATGCAGTCCGTCATCGCCGGCTTCGAGCAGAAGTACCCCGGCGTGAAGGTCGAATGGCTGGACCAGCCCGGGGAGGGCTACTCCGACAAGGTGCTCAGCCAGGCCGCCGCCGGGACGCTGCCCGACGTGGTCAACCTCCCGCCCGACTTCGCGCTGCCGCTCGCCAAGCAGAACCTCCTGCTGGACGTCGCCGCGGCCGATCCGAAGCTGACCGAGGAGTACGTCGCGGGCGGCGTGGGCGCCTACCGCTTCGCGGGCCGGGACGGCACCTACGGCTACCCGTGGTACCTCAACACCGACGTGAACTACTGGAACGCGGAGCTGCTCACCAGGAACGGACTGGACCCGAAGCAGCTCCCCACCACCCTCGACGAGCTGATCGCCCAGGCCCGGGTCTACAAGCAGAAGTCCGGCGGATCCGGCTACCTGATGAGCCGCAAGCCCGGCCTCGGCGACCTGGCGAACGCGGGCGTCAAGCTGATGAGCGACGACGGCAAGGCCTTCACCTTCAACACCCCGGAGGCCGCCGCGCTGCTCGACAGGTACCGGGACGCGTTCAAGGAGGGCCTGCTGCCGACCGACGTGCTGACCGACACCTACGCCGGCAACTCCAAGCTCTTCGGGGCCGGCACGGCGGCCTGGACCACCGGCGGCGCCAACTTCATCAGCAGCGTCGCCACCGACAACCCCACCCTCGCGCCGAAGATCGTCTCCTCCCCCGCGATGGGCACCCCGCCGCTGTACGTGCAGGGCCTGTCGGTGCCCCGGGCCACCAGGAACCCGGCCGCCGCCGTGGCGCTCGCCCGCTGGGTGACCAGCCCGGACAACCAGGCCGCGCTCTCCAGGCTGACCAGCGTCTTCCCGTCGACCACGGCCTCGGCCTCGGATCCGCAGTTCAGCCGGAGCGACGGCAGCAACGCCGGCGACGCCAAGGTCACCGCCTTCACCTCGCTCGCCGAGGCGCGGATGATCCAGCCCGTCCAGGTCGACGACGCCATGAGCACCGTCGTCAAGCAGCAGTTCGCCCTGGCCATCAGCGGCGACGCCACCTCGAAGCAGGCCCTGGACACCGCCGTCGAGCGATGCAACCAGCTGCTGAAGGGCTGACCGCCGCCCCGCACCGAGGCACCGGCGGGCGACGGCACCCCCACGCCGCCGCCCGCCGGGCACGCACCGACCGGACCCGGACCCGGCCCCGGACCCGGCCCCAGGAAGGGAAGGCATTGACCCATCGGCGCTGGTTCACCCCCTGGCTGCTCGCCGGGCCCGCGATCCTCTGGCTGGCCGTCTTCAACCTCTGGCCGGCGCTCAACACGGTGATCCTGTCGTTCACCAACGCCAAGCCGCTCGGCGGCGGGCGGTTCACCGGCCTGGACAACTACCGGCGCGCGCTGGGCGACGAGCAGCTCGCCGACGCCCTGCTCAACTCGATCGTCTACCTGCTGGTCTGCCTGCCGCTGCTGACCTTCCTGCCGCTGCTGCTCGCCCTGCTGGTCGAGCGGCGACTGCCCGGCATCGCGTTCTTCCGCACCGCCTTCTACACCCCGGTGGTGGCCTCCGCGGTGGTGGTCGCGCTGATCTGGGGCTGGGTGCTGGACGACCGCGGGCTGGTCAACGGCGTGCTGCGGCAGACCGGGCTGGCCGGCTCCCCTGTGCCGTTCCTCACCGACCGCTGGCTGCTGCTGCTCAGCGCCATCGCCCTGACCGCCTGGAAGGGGCTCGGCTACTACATGGTGATCTACCTGTCGGCGCTGGCGAACGTCGGCCGCGAGCTGCACGAGGCGGCGGCCGTGGACGGCGCCGGGGCGGTCCGCCGGTTCTGGCACGTCACCCTGCCCGGGGTCCGCCCGACCGTGCTGCTGGTCTCGGTGCTGATCTCGGTCTCGGCGCTGCGGGTCTTCTCCGAGCTGTACGTGCTCTCGCACGGCACCGGCGGCCCGGGCGGCCGGGACATGTCGGTGGTGATGCTCATCCAGATGTACAGCCGCGGCTTCACCGGGCACCTCGGGTACGCCTCGGCGCTCAGCCTGCTGCTCTTCCTGATCACGCTGGGCCCGCTCCTGCTGCTGGGCCGCCTGGACCGGAAGGCGGACCGCCGGTGACCGCGCGCGCCGCCCTGGCCCTCCGTTACCTGCTCCTGCTGCTCGTGCTGCTGCTGGTGATCGGCCCGTTCCTGTGGCAGCTGTCCACCTCGCTCAAGGGCCCGGGCGAGGACGTGTTCACCGCCACCCCGCACCTGCTGCCCGAGCACCCGACGCTTCGCAACTACGCGACGGTGGCCGAGACCGTCCCGGTGTGGACGTATGCCGCCAACTCCGTCGCGGTCGCCGCGCTTGCCGTGTTCGGCAACGTGGTCGGCTGCACCCTGGCGGGCTATGCGCTGGCGAAGCTGCGCTTCCGGGGCGCCCGGCTGGTGCTCGGCCTGATCCTGGCGACGCTGGTCCTTCCGGGCGAGGCCACCCTGGTCTCCCAGTACGTGACCGTGCGCAGCCTGGGCCTGGCGGACACGTTGACCGGGGTGGCGCTGCCCGGCGCGCTCGCGATGCTCAACGTGCTGCTGATGCGCACCGCGTTCGCCGCCGTGCCGCCGGAGCTGGACCAGGCGGCGCTGGTGGACGGCGCCGGGGTGTGGCAGCGGCTGTGGCACGTGGGCCTGCCGAACGTGCGCGGGATGCTCAGCGTGGTCGTGATCTTCACCTTCATCGGTGCCTGGGACGACTTCCTGTGGCCGCTGATCGTGCTCAACGATCCGCAGAAGTACACGCTGACCGTGGGCCTGCAGTACCTGAACGGCACGTTCAGCGCCAACCCGCGGCTGATCGCCGCCGGCACCATGATCGCGTTCCTGCCGATCGTGCTGGTGTTCGCCGTCTGCCAGCGGTTCTTCTTCCGCGGTGTGGAGGAGGGTGCTGTGAAGGGCTGACGCCCCCGTGACCGCCGTCCCCCGCCCCTCGGACCAGAAAGCCACGGCCGATGACCTCCGCGCCCCGTTTCGGCGTCAACTACACGCCCTCCCAGGGCTGGTTCCACCACTGGCTGGACTTCGACCCGGACTCCGTCCGCGCCGACCTCGACTCGATCGCCGCGCTGGGCCTGGACCACGTGCGGGTCTTCCCGCTCTGGCCGCTGTTCCAGCCCAACCGCACCCTGATCCGCCCGCGCGCCGTCGAGCAGCTCGCCGAACTGGTGGACGCGGCCGCCGAGCGCGGCCTGGACGTCGCCGTGGACGGCCTCCAGGGCCACCTGTCGAGCTTCGACTTCGAGCCGTCGTGGATCCGCAGCTGGCACCGCCGCAACATGTTCACCGACCCGGACGTGGTCGACGCCCAGGCCGCCTACCTGGGCACGCTCGCCGCCGCGCTGGCCGACCGGCCGAACTTCCTCGGCATGACGGTCGGCAACGAGGTCGACCAGTTCTCCGGCGACCCCCACCCGGACCCCGACCGGGCCACCCCCGAGCAGGTCGAGGCGTGGCTGCGCCGGATGGTCGGGGCCTGCGAGCGGGGTGCGCCGGGCCGGATGCACCTGCACGCCTCGTACGACGCCGCCTGGTACCTGGACGAGCACCCCTTCACCCCGTGGCACTCGGCCCGGATCGGCGCCGTGACCGCCATCCACTCCTGGGTGTTCAACGGCACCGCGCAGCGCTACGGCGGGCGTTCGGCGGCGAGCGAGGGGCACGCCGCCTACCTGGTGGAGCTGTCCAAGGCCTGGGCGCGGGACCCGCACCGCCCGGTGTGGCTGCAGGAGGTCGGGGCGCCCGCGCCGTACGTCTCCGCCGGGGAGGCCGCCGGGTTCGCCGGTGGGACGGTGGCGGCCGTGCTGGACTGCCCCGACCTGTGGGGCGTCACCTGGTGGTGCTCGCACGACGTCGACCGCTCGCTCGCCGACTTCCCCGAACTGGAGTACAGCCTGGGGCTGTTGACCACCGACCGCCGGGTCAAGCCGGCCGGCCGGCGGCTCGCCGGGGAGATCGCCGCGGTGCGCGCGGACTGGCGGCCGCCGGCCCCGCGAACCACCGCCGTGGTGGTGGCCACCGGGGACGGGGTCACCGCGCCGAAGCGTTCGGTCTGCGCGCCCGGCGGCGCGGTGTTCGAGGCGTTCCTGCAACTGGCCGCCGACGGCGCCCGGCCGACCGCCGTCCTCGCCGAGCGCGCCGAGGACGCCGCCCACCTCGCGGCGCGCGGCATCGGCGAGGTCGTCCACCCCGAGCACGTCCGCTGACCTACCGTCGACAGCGGGCCGGCCCCGCTGCCGTCCCCGTCTCCCCCGTCACCCTCGCCACCCCCGTCACCCTCGTCCAACGGAGTCCGCTGCCATGCATGATGACCGCGCCCTGGTCGAAGCCCGTCTCAAGCGCGTCCTCGCGGAGCGCATCCGCCCCGCCGTGTACCCCGAGTCCGTGCCGCTGGCCGTGTCGATCTGGACCGCGCCGGACGAGCCGGTGCCGGTCGCCGAGGGGCTGGCGGCGCCGCGCGTCCCGGTCGCCTCCGGCGACGCCTGGGGCGCGCCGTGGGGCACCAGCTGGATCACCGTCGAGGGCACCGTGCCCGAGGCCTGGGCGGGGCGGACCGTCGAGGCGCTGATCGACCTCGGCTTCGACGCCAACATGCCGGGCTTCCAGTGCGAGGGCCTGGTCTACCGCCCGGACGGCAGCCCGGTGAAGGGGCTCAACCCGCAGAACCAGTGGGTGCGGATCGCCGCGCCCGCGGTCGGCGGCGAGCGGGTGCTGCTGCACGTGGAGGCCGCCTCCAATCCGGTCGTCCTGGACTACCACCCGTTCGTGCCGACCGAGTTGGGCGACAAGGCGACTGCGGGCGACACCCCGCAGTACCGGCTGGGCCCGATCGAGCTCGCCGTCTTCGACGAGACGGTGTGGCAGCTGGTGATGGACCTGGAGGTGCTCGGCGAGCTGATGGCCGAGCTGCCGCCGGACGGCCCGCGCCGCTGGGACCTGCTGCGCGCGGTCGAGCGCGCCCTGGACGCGGTCGACCTGCAGGACGTCAACGCCACCGCCGCCGCGGCCCGGGCCGAGCTCGCCGACGTGCTGGCGTCCCCCGCCGCGCCGTCCGCGCACCGGATCGGGGCGATCGGCCACGCGCACATCGACTCGGCGTGGCTGTGGCCGCTGCGCGAGACGGTCCGCAAGGTGGCCCGCACCACGGCCAACATGACGGCGCTGCTGGAGGACGAGCCGGAGTTCCTGTACGCGATGTCCCAGGCGCAGCAGTTCGCCTGGATCAAGGAGCACCGCCCGGAGGTGTACGCGCGGGTGAAGAAGGCGGTCGCGGACGGGCGGTTCGTGCCGACCGGCGGCATGTGGGTGGAGTCGGACACCAACATGCCCTCGTCGGAGGCGATGGCCCGTCAGTTCGTCCACGGCAAGCGGTTCTTCCTGGAGGAGTTCGGGATCGAGAACGAGGAGGTGTGGCTGCCGGACACCTTCGGCTTCACCGGCGGGCTTCCGCAGATCATCCGCAACGCGGGGTCCAAGTGGCTGCTGACGCAGAAGATCTCGTGGAGCCAGGTCAACACGTTCCCGCACCACACCTTCCTGTGGGAGGGCATCGACGGGACGCGGATCTTCACCCATTTCCCGCCGGTGGACACCTACAACTGCTCGATGAAGGGCAGCGAGATCGCGCACGCGGTGCGCAACTTCAAGGACAAGGGTGCGGCGCGGCACTCGCTGGCGCCGACCGGCTGGGGCGACGGCGGCGGGGGCACCACTCGGGAGATGGTCGCCAAGGCGGCCCGGCTGCACGACCTGGAGGGCTCGGCGACGGTGCGGTGGGAGCGGCCGGCGGAGTTCTTCGCGCAGGCCGAGGCGGAGTACCCGAATCCGCCGGTGTGGGTGGGCGAGCTGTACCTGGAGCTGCACCGGGCCACGCTGACCAGCCAGGCGCGGACCAAGCAGGGCAACCGGCGCAGCGAGAACCTGCTGCGGGAGGCCGAGCTGTGGTGCGCCACCGCGGCCCTGCGCACCGGGCACCCGTACCCGTACGAGCGCCTGGACCGGATCTGGAGGACCGTGCTGCTGCACCAGTTCCACGACATCCTGCCGGGCTCCTCGATCGCCTGGGTGCACCGGGAGGCGGAGGCCACGTACGCGGGGCTGGCGGCGGAGCTGGAGGAGCTGATCGGGGCGGCCCAGCGGGCGCTGGCGGGCGAGGCGTCCGGCGGGCGGGAGCTGGTGTTCAACGCGGCGCCGCACGGCCGTTCGGCGGTGCCGGCGGGCGGCGCGGCGGTGGCTCCGGCCGGCGTGGGCGGGTGCACGGTGGGCGCCCGCGAGGGCGGCGGGTTCGTCCTGGACAACGGGCGGCTGCGGGTCGTAGTGGACGGCGACGGCCTGGTGGTGTCGGCGGTCGACGCGGCGAGCGGGCGGGAGGCGGTGGCGCCGGGTGCGCGGGCGAACCTGCTGCAGCTCCACCCGGACTTCCCGAACATGTGGGACGCCTGGGACGTCGACCAGTTCTACCGCAACACGGTGACCGACCTGACCGCCGCGGACGAGGTCGCCGTGCAGGCCGACGGCCCGGACGAGGTCGCGGTGCGGGTCGCCCGCTCGTTCGGCTCGTCCACCGTGGTGCAGGTGCTGCGGCTGCGGGCGGGCGGGGCGCGGCTGGACATCGACACCGAGGTGGACTGGCACGAGACGGAGAAGTTCCTGAAGGCGGCGTTCCCGCTGGACCTGCACGCCGAGCGGTACGCGGCCGAGACCCAGTTCGGCCACCAGTTCCGGCCCACGCACACCAACACCAGCTGGGAGGCGGCCAAGTTCGAGGCCTGCAACCACCGCTTCGTGCACCTGGCCGAGCCGGGGTTCGGCGTGGCCCTGGTGACCGCGTCGACGTACGGGCACGACGTCACCCGGGCGGTCCGTCCGGCGGACGGCGGGACGACCACCACCGTCCGGTTCTCGCTGCTGCGTGCCCCGCGCTTCCCCGATCCGTGTACCGACCAGGGGGTGCACCGGTTCCGGCACGCGCTGGTGCCCGGCGCGGGGATCGCCGACGCGGTCCGCGAGGGCTACGCGATCGGGCTGCCGGAGCGGCGGGTGACCGGGACGGCGCGGGAGGTGCGTCCGCTGGTCGAGGTGGACGCGGACGCGATCGTGGTGAGCGCCGTCAAGCTGGCCGACGACGGCAGCGGCGACCTGGTGGTGCGGGTCTACGAGTCCGGTGGCGGGCGGGCCCGGGGCCGGCTCGCGACGTCCTTCCCGCTGGCGTCGGCCGTCCGCTGCGACCTGTTGGAGCGCCCGTGGGACGGCGCCCGCTGCGAGGCCGTCGCGGACGGCGACGGGGTGCGGCTCGCCCTGCGCCCGTTCGAGTTGGCCACACTGCGGCTGACCCCGGCCGGGCGGGCCTGACGGCGCGGATCGATCGTGTGCGCCCGGCGCAGTGGCCGCGCTCCCGTGCGCCGGGCAGCGGACGATCCGGACGTGATTCTTCCGGGGATACCGAGGTCGGAAGGCCCTGCGACCTGGGAGAGTGACCCGTTGACCGGATCCGTACCTTCGAACGCACCCGTCGTGGTGTTCGACGCCCCCTTCTCCGACCGCTCGCAGTGGGCGGTCGGAGTCTCCTCCGCGTACCCGCCCAACGGGCGCAACCCCGGCGACAACAAGCTCGACCACCTGGTGCCGGGCTTCGGGCCGAGCGCGGACCGGTTCGCCGCGGTCCGCGAGAGCAGCCGCAGCTGGCGCACCCCGCTGGTGACCACCGAGAACACCCCGGGCGGCTTCGAGCTGCGGCCCGGCGACCTGCTGGAGGCGCGCTGCCTGCTGACGGCCGCCCAGGGCGCGTGGCCCGCGATCTGGACCTGGGGGCGTGACCGGCCGGACGGTCGGCCGCAGCCCGGCCACGGGGAGGTGGACGTCCTGGAGTACCACGGCGACCACCCGCGGATGCTGGAGCTCAGCAACCACACCGCGCCCGGCGCGGCGGCCTACCTGGACAACCTGGTGACCCCCGGTCAGTGGTTCACCGTCTCCTGCCGGTTCGGCACCGACTCGGTCCGCTGGTCGGTCGACGGCCGGGAGGTGTTCGCGGACGGCGCCGGCGTGGACGCCGACTGGCGGGCCTGGATCATCGTCAACCTGTCCGTCTCCGCCGGGCAGTGGGGCCACCCGGCGCCCCGGCCGGACGTCTCCCGCCTCTCCTGGCGCTGCAACCGCCTGCGCGTGCTGCGCACGCCGCCGACCGGTTAGGCCCCGCAGGCGGCCGTCGGGGATGCCGCCGAACGGGCGGCCGCCCGTGTGTCGGCTTCACCCCCCGCGCCGCCGGTGTCAGGGTGGAGGACCGGGGCCGCGGGTGTGCCCCGGACGGCGGCACCCCGGTGCGGGGGGCTGTTGGGTCGGCTGCCCTGACGGACCGCGGAGAGTGTGGAGGTGGCCCCGTGCCCGGCGTCCCGCTGTTGTCCCTGCGCGGGATCTCCAAGCACTACGGCCCCGTCCAGGTCCTGCACGCGGTGGACCTGCAGGTCGAGCACGGCCAGGTGATCGGCCTGGTCGGGGACAGCGGGGCCGGCAAGAGCACCCTGGTCAAGGTCGTCTCCGGGGCCGGCCCGGCGGACGCCGGGACGATCGAGTGGCAGGGCCGGCCGGTCGCCCTGCGCCGGCCGGCCGACGCGGGGCGGCTCGGCATCGCCACCGTCTACCAGGACCTCCCGCTGGTCGGCCGGCTCGACGTGGTCGCCAACCTCTACCTCGGGCGGGAGCTGCGCCGCTTCGGCGTGCTGCGCGAGATCGAGATGGCGAAACGCTCGCTGGCCCTGCTCGACCAGCTGTCCATCCGCCTGCCGAGCGTCCGCGTCCCGGTGGCGGCGCTCTCCGCCGAGCAGCGGCAGCTGGTCGCCATCGCGCGGGCGCTGATCGGGAAGCCCAGCCTGGTGGTCCTCGACGAGCCCACCTCGGCGCTGCCGCTCGACCAGACCACCCGCGTGCTGGACCTGATCCGCCGGCTCCGGGAGCAGGGCCACGCCGTCGTCATGATCAGCCACAACCTGGAGGAGATCCAGGCCGTCGCCGACCAGATCGCGGTCCTGCGGCTGGGCCGCAACAACGGCGTCTTCGACGCCAAGTACACCAGCCAGGAGCAGATCGCCGCCGCCATCACCGGCGGCCACCCGCTCGCCGTGTCCCTGCAGCAGAGCCTGCTCCCGCGCGGCCTGCCCGTCCAGGACGCCGTCGAGGCCGCCTACCGCTACCTGCCCGCCCACGCGGCGGTGGGCGGCGACTGGTTCGACGTGATCCCGCTGTCCGGCGCCCGGGTGGCGCTGGTGGTCGGCGACGTGGTCGGCCACGGCCTGCACGCCGCCGCCACCATGGGCCGGCTGCGCACCGCCGTCCACAACCTCGCCATGCTCGACCTGCCGCCCGACGAGCTGCTCACCCACCTCGACGAGGTGGTCGCCCGGATCGACGAGGAGCAGGCCGCCGACGGCCGCGAGGGCGCCATCATCGGCGCCACCTGCCTGTACGCGATCTACGACCCGGTCACCTGCCGCTGCCAGCTCGCCCGGGCCGGCCACCTGCCGCCCGTCCTGGTGCACCCGGACGGCACCGCGACCATCCCCGACACCCCGGCCGGTCCGCCGCTGGGCCTGCGCGGCCTGCCGTTCACCACCACCGAGTTCGACGTCCCCGAGGGCAGCCAGCTGGTCCTGTACACCGACGGGCTGGTCGAGTCGCGGACCAAGGACATCGACGAGGGCCTCGACCGGCTCCGCGCCGCGCTCACCCACCCGGAACGCTCCCCGGAGCAGACCTGCCAGGACGTCCTGGACGCCATGCTCCCGGTCAACCCGACCGACGACATCGCCCTGCTGATCGCCCGCACCCTGGCCCTGCCCGCCGACCGGATCGCCGAGTGGAACGTCCCGCCCGACCCCGCGGCCGTCGCCACCACCCGTGCCGCCGCCAACGCCCAGCTGCGCGCCTGGGGCCTGGACGACCTGCTCCTCGGCACCGAGCTCATCCTCAGCGAGCTCGTCACCAACGCCATCCGGTACGGCACCGCCCCGATCGGGGTGCGCCTGCTCTACGGGCGCACCCTGATCTGCCAGGTCACCGACGCCAGCACCACCTCACCGCGGATGCGGCTCGCCGCCGCCACCGACGAGGGCGGCCGCGGACTCCTGCTCATCGCGCAGATCGCCCAGCGCTGGGGCACCCAGCACACCGACACCGGCAAGACCATCTGGACCGAGCAGAGCCTCCCCTGACCCGGCCGGCACCGCCTCCCGCCGCCCGTGGGCGCGCGGGCGGACCGTCAGCATCTGCTCGACCCGGCCGACCGGGCCGGTGGTGTCGTGCAGGGCCGAGCTGGTGATGCCGAGGCCGTCGGGGCCCAGCACCACGCCGGTCTCGAAGCCGAGCCACTCGCCGACGGGCTGCCGGTGCAGGTGGATGGTGAGGTCGACGTTGGGGTAGTGCCAGTCGGTCGGCGACGCGCGGACCGCGAGTCCGTTCGCGGTGTCGACCATGGCGATCCAGGAGGCCAGGGTGCCGACCTCCTCGCCCTCGATCAGGCCGACCCGGCTGCGCGTCCACGACCGGGACCGGCCGGGCACGGCGTCGGCCTCGCGCCGGATGTCCAGCGAGTGCACGAAGCCGCCGCCGAAGAGCGTGGTGAGGTCCCAGGCGGGCACCGCGTCCGGCGCGGGCAGCACGGCGGGCGCGCCGCCCGCGACCTCGGTGGTGTCGATCACCGCGAGGCGCCAGGCGCGCGCGATCACGGCGGTGCGGCCGTGCTGGCCGACCCGCGCCTCGACCAGGCAGATCGTGCGGCCGGGCCGCAGGACCTCGACCGTGACCTCGAACGCGTCCAGGGTCAGCACGCCGAGGATGTCCAGGCCGAGCCGCGCCGTCTGCAGCCCGTCCGGCCCGACCGCCCGTTCGATCTCGTGGACGAGCAGGCCCGCCATCGGCGCGATGTGCTGCTCGGTCGGCGACCACCCGCCGGTGGCGTGCTCGGTGGGCAGGAAGTGGCCGGGCATGGCGAGGCGGCGGTAGTAGGCGCCGGTGGAAGCGGACATCGGATCCTCGGATTTCGTGGGCCGGGGGGCTCTGGCACGACCGTAGGTTCCCGCGGCGAAAAAAGTCAACCGAGCGGTCGGGTTTCCGGCTGCACGGTCATGTTCCAGTACCGGCGGATGGAAAATCGACCCCCTCGGGGGCGCGGCGATAGGGTGTGCGGACACCGCGGAGTTGCGGCGACGCGGCCGGGGACCGAGGAGGAACTGGGTTGAGCGGCACGGCGGACGAGGCCGGCGGCGCGGGTGCGCCGGAGCCGGCGGACGGAGCGTCACCGGTCCGGGGTACCGGCCGGGTCGCCCGGCGGCGCGACCGCCGCAAGGCGGAGATCGTCCACACCGCGACCCGGATCCTCGCCGACGCCGGCTACCAGGGCATGAGCCTGGAGGACGTGGCCGAGCGGACCGACATCGCCAAGGCCACGCTCTACCACTACTTCTCCTCCAAGGACGAGCTGGTCGCCGCCGCCCTGGAGTCGCTCACCCAGGAGGTCCTCCAGCGCCTGGCCGACCGGGAGCGGAAGGTCACCGGCGCCGGCGCCCGGGAGCTGCTGGCCGCACTCGTCGACGAGCAGGTGCTCATCCTCACCGAGACCGCCCCCGAGGTCGCGGCGGCCTTCTCCTGGCCCCGCACCTGGCCGCAGGCGTTCGAGGAGCCGATGAAGGACATGCGCCGCCGGCACGACGCCGTCTTCCGACGGGTCGTCGAACAGGGCGTCGCGGACGGCGAGTTCACCTGCGACAACATCAACGTGGCGCTGCAGTGCCTGCACGGCGTCCTCAACCAGTCCCCGGTCTGGATCCGCCCGGGCGTCCACGTCGAGGACCGGGAGGAGGTGCGCGCGGCGATCGTCGCGTGCGCCCTGCGCCTCTTCGGCTGACCGCCCGCGGCGCCCGGCGAAACCGCCGCGCGGGCCGTTCGGGGGGAGTTCACAGGATGCTCACCCGGCGGTGGCTGTGGGTGTCGGCGCCGGCTCGGGACCGTAATGGCGGCCTGTCAGAACGACCCCAGGACGGACATCGTGACCGAAACGCGCTCCCCCCGCCGCCGCCTCGTCGCCCTCGCCGCCGCCGTGACCGCCCCCGCGCTGGCCGCCGCCGCGGTGCTCACCGCGGCACCCGCGCAGGCCGCGCCCGCGGACGACGTGCGGATCAACGAGGTGGTGACCACCGGCAGCGTCAACGACTCGATCGAGCTCCACAACAAGGGCACGGCCGCCGTGGACGTCTCCGGCTGGATCCTCAAGGACGACAACAACAGCTCGAAGTACACCGTCGCCGCGGGCACCGTGCTCGCCGCGGGCGGCTTCAAGGCGTTCGACGTGCACGGCTCGTTCGGCCTGGGATCGAGCGACAAGGCCCGCCTGTACCTGCCGGACGGCACCACCCTGGTCGACAGCTTCACCTGGACCAGCCACTCCGCGCCGTCCTGGTCGCGCTGCGCGGACGGCACCGGCGCCTTCAAGCAGGCCGCGCTGACCCTCGGCGCCCCGAACGACTGCGGCTCCGGCTCCGGCGGCACCTCCCCCGTGGCGTGGCCGGGCGGCTCGGCGGTCGCCACGGCGGACGGCTCCAACGTCTTCGGTTCGGACCTCAGCGGCCTCTACCAGGAGGGGTCCGTGATGTGGGGCGCGCAGAACAGCGGCAAGCTGTGGCGCCTGGTCCGGGACGGCTCCGGCGGCTGGAAGCCCGACACCGCCAACGGCTGGAGCTCCGGCAAGACCCTGCGCTTCACCGGCGGCACCGGCACCCCGGACAGCGAGGGCGTGACCGTGACGTCCGCCGGCGCGGCGGGCGGGGTGTTCGTCTCCAGCGAGCGCAACGGCGACGCCTCCGGCACCAGCCGGCTCTCCGTCCTGCGCTACGACGTGTCGGGCACCGGCGGCTCGCTCACCGCGACCCGCGAGTGGAACCTCACCCCCGACCTGCCCTCGGTCGGCTCCAACGCCGGCCTGGAGGCGATCACCTGGGTCCCGGACGCGACCCTGACCGCGGCCGGGTTCAAGGACGCGAGCACCGGCGCCGCGTACGACCCCGCCCACTACGGCGCGCACACCGGCGGCGTGTTCTTCGTGGGCGTCGAAGGCACCGGCGCGATCCACGGCTACGTGCTGCAGGACTCCGGCACGTTCACCCGGATCGCCACTGTCGGCAGCGGCATGGCCGGCGTCATGGAGCTCCAGTGGGAGCCCCAGGCCTCGCGGCTGTGGGTGGTCTGCGACGACACCTGCAGCGGCCAGCACCGCACCATGACGATCAACGCCTCGGGCGTGTTCGCGACCGCGGCCGTCTACAACCGGCCCAGCGGCATGTCCAACTACAACAACGAGGGCTTCTCGCCGGCCGGCTCCGACGAGTGCGTCGCCGGCTCGAAGCCGGTCTACTGGGCCGACGACGCCAACGACGGCGGCCACGCGATCCGGCGCGGCACGATCGCCTGCTGAGCGGTCCGCCCCTGCGCCCGTCGTCCCGTACCGGGGCGGCGGGCGCTGCGCTGTGCGCTCCGGGTCAGGACGCGCAGTCGCGGCAGATGGGCTGGCCGTTGCGGTCCTCGCCGGCGAGCTGGGCGCGGTGGTGGACCAGGAAGCACGTCATGCAGGTGAACTCGTCGTCCTGCAGGGGCACGACCCGCACGGTGAGTTCCTCGCCGGACAGGTCCGCACCGGGAAGCTCCAGCCCTTCGACGGCTTCCGGGTCGGCGTCGACCGCGGAACCCTGTTTGTCGTCGCGCTGACTCTTCAGCGCCTCGATGCTCTCGTCGCGGCCTTCGTCGCCGGTGTCGCGTGGGGCGTCGTAGTCGGTTGCCAAGGCGTTGCCTTCTCGTCGAGGGTCGTTTCCCTCCACCATGCCACCTGTCGGCCGGATTAACCGCCAATGCCCCGCCCGACCTGCGCCTCCGCGCCGCAACAGGGCCGTCCGGGTGGCACGGCGCCCCGAAGGCACCCTGCCGGGCCCGGAGTCGGCGTCGACCGGCCATCTCTTTAAGGAACGTTGACACTCCCATCACCACTCTGTAACTCTTGGGTGCTCCCACGCAAAAAACTGACAGATAGACATCATTTTCTCGACTCCCAATCTCCCCCCACCCATCCAGAGACAGAGGGACGTCATGAGATCGAAGCGCCTACTCCCCCGGCTGACGGCGACGTCGGTCACGGTGGGCATGCTCCTGATCGCGGGCCCCGTGCTGCCCGCCCGGGCCGCGGGCGGGCCCAACCTGGCCGCCGGGAAGGCGGTGACCGCGAGCAGCGCGAACGGCCAGTACGTGGTCGGCAACGTGAACGACGGCAACCAGGCGAGCTACTGGGAGAGCGGCAACGGCGCCCTCCCGCAGTGGGTCCAGGTGGACCTGGGCAGCGCCTCGTCGATCGACCAGGTGGTGCTCAAGCTGCCGACCGGCTGGGGCAACCGCACCGAGACGCTGACCGTGCTCGGTTCCACCGACGGCAGCAACTTCACCACCGTGGTCGGCTCGGCCGGGTACTCCTTCGACCAGGCCGGCGGCAACACGGTCCGGATCAACTTCCCGGCCGCCACCGCGCGTTACGTGCGCGTCCAGGTCTCCGCCAACACCGAGTGGCCGGCCGCCCAGTTCTCCGAGTTCGAGGTGTACGGCGCGGCGGCAGCCTCCGCCAACCTGCTCAAGGGCCGTACGCTCACCGCGAGCAGCGCGAACGGCGCCTACACCGCGGGCAACGTCGGTGACGACAACCAGGCCAGCTACTGGGAGAGTTCGAACAGCGCCTTCCCGCAGTGGGTACAGGGCGACCTGGGCTCGTCGGTGCAGGTCAACCGGCTGGTGCTGAAGCTCCCGAACGGCTGGGGTCAGCGCAGCCAGACGCTGAAGGTGCAGGGCTCGACGGACGGCAGCGCGTTCACCGACCTGCTGGCCTCGGCCGCCTACAGCTTCGACCCGGCGGCGGGGAACCAGGTCACGGTCTCGCTGCCCACCAGCACCACCCGCTACCTGCGGCTGCTGTTCACCGCCAACTCGGCGTGGCCGGCGGCGCAGTTGTCGGAGTTCGAGGCGTACGGCCCGGTGGGCGGCGACACCCAGGCGCCGACGGCGCCGGTGAACCTGGCGTACACCCAGCCGGAGCCCGGGAAGATCAGGCTGACCTGGGGCGCCTCCGCCGACAACGTCGGGGTGACGGGCTACGACGTCTACGCCAACGGCCAGTTGGTGACCTCGGTGGCGGGAGACGTGCTGACCTGGACGGACAGCCGGCCGGCCACCGAGACGGTGACGTACACCGTGCGGGCGAAGGACGCGGCCGGCAACCAGTCCAACCCGAGCGCGCCGGTCACCCGGACCGGCGAGGACCCGGGTGACACCGTGAAGCCGTCCGCGCCGGGCAACCTGGCGTACACCGAGCCGGCCGCCGGACAGATCCGGCTGACCTGGGACGCGGCCACCGACAACATCGGCGTGACCGGCTACGACGTGTACGCCGACGGGCAGTTGAAGGCGAGTGTGGCGGGCACCGTCCGTACCTGGACGGACAGCCAGCCCGCCTCGGCGACCGTCACCTACACCGTGCGGGCGAAGGACGCGGCCGGCAACGTGTCGGCCGCGAGCGCGCCGGTCACCCGGACCGGCAACCCGGGTACGCCCGGCAGCAACCTGGCCGCGGGCAAGCCGATCGAGGCGTCCGGGCAGGCGTGGACCTTCGCCCCGGCCAACGCCAACGACGGCAACCTGACCACGTACTGGGAGGGCAACTCGGGTGCTTTCCCGAACACCCTGACGGTCAAGCTGGGGGCGAACGCGGACCTCCAGCAGGTGGTGGTGAAGCTCAACCCCGACCCGGCGTGGGGTGCCCGCACCCAGAACATCCAGGTGCTCGGGCGGGCCGACGGCGCCACCGGCTTCACCGGTCTGAAGGCCGCCGCAGACTACCGCTTCGACCCGGCGAGCGGCGCCAACACCGTGTCGATCCCGGTCACCGACCGGGTGTCGGACCTGCAGCTGAAGTTCGCCTCCAACACCGGCGCCCCCGGCGGCCAGGTCGCGGAGCTCCAGGTGATCGGCACCCCGGCGCCCAACCCCGACCTGACGGTGACCGACGTGTCGTGGTCCCCGGCCAGCCCGAACGAGGCGACCGCGATCACCCTGCGCGCGACGGTGAAGAACATCGGCACCCTGCCGTCGCCCGCCGACAGCGTCGACTTCCTGCTCGGCGGCGCGCTCGCCGACAGCGTCGCGGTGCCGGCCCTGGCGGCCGGCGAGTCGGTGACGGTCTCCAAGAACATCGGCACCCGCCCGCAGGGCAGCTACCTGCCGAGCGCCCGGGTGGACGCCGACAACTCGGTCCGCGAGCGCAACGAGGACAACAACCTGCTGGCCGCGGCCTCCGCGATCACGGTCACCCAGGCGCCGGGCCCGGACCTGGAAGTCCTGGACGTCACGCCGAACCCGGCCAGCCCGGCGGCCGGCGCGCCCACCTCGTTCTCCGTCCAGCTGCGCAACCGGGGCATCGACCCGGCGCCCGCCGGTGTCACCCGCCTCGCCGTCGGCACCGCCACGCTGAACACCGCCACCCCGGCGATCGCGGCCGGACAGACCGTCACGCTCCCGGTCACCGGCACCTGGACGGCCGTCAGCGGCGGCGCGACGATCACCGTCACCGCCGACGCGACCGGCACCGCGCAGGAGACCAACGAGAACAACAACGTCCTCAGCAAGCCGATCGTGGTCGGCCGGGGCGCGGCCGCGCCGTTCACCGAGTACGAGGCCGAGGACGGCACCTACCAGGGCGAGCTGCTGCAGGCCGACGCCACCCGCACCTTCGGCCACACCAACTTCGCGTCGGAGTCCTCCGGCCGCAAGTCGGTGAAGCTCACCGGCACCGGCCAGTACGTCGAGATCACCTCGACCGTGCCGACCAACTCGATCGTGGTCCGCAACTCCATCCCGGACGCGCCGGGCGGCGGCGGCATCGACGCGACGCTCAGCCTCTACGCCAACGGCACCTTCGTGCAGAAGCTGACGCTGTCGTCCAAGCACAGCTGGCTGTACGGGACCACCGACCAGCCCGAGGGCCTCACCCAGACCCCGCAGGCCGACGGCCGCCGGCTGTTCGACGAGGCGCACGCGCTGCTCCCGCAGAGCTTCCCGGTCGGCACCAAGCTGCGGCTGCAGCGCGACGCCGGGGACACCGCCGCGTTCTACACCATCGACCTGATCGACCTGGAGCAGGTCGCCCCGCCGACCGCCAAGCCGGCCGAGTGCACCTCGATCACCGACTTCGGCGCCGTGCCGAACGACGGGCTGGACGACACCGCCGCGATCCAGGCCGCCGTGACTGCGGACCAGAACGGCACCATCTCCTGCGTGTGGATCCCGGCGGGCCAGTGGCGCCAGGAGAAGAAGATCCTCACCGACGACCCGCTCAACCGGGGCATGTACAACCAGGTGGGCATCCGTGACGTCACCGTCCGCGGCGCGGGCATGTGGCACTCGCAGCTCTACACGCTGACCGAGCCGCACCTGGCCACGGGCAGCATCAACCACCCGCACGAGGGCAACTTCGGCTTCGACATCGACGACAACACCCAGATCTCGGACATCGCGATCTTCGGGTCGGGCCGGATCCGCGGCGGCGCGGACGGCTCCGAGGGCGGCGTCGGCCTGAACGGCCGGTTCGGCAAGAACACGAAGATCAACAACGTCTGGATCGAGCACGCCAACGTCGCCGTCTGGGTCGGCCGCGACTACGACAACATCCCGGACCTGTGGAACCCCGCCGACGGGCTGCAGTTCAGCGGCATGCGGATCCGCGACACCTACGCGGACGGCATCAACTTCTCCAACGGCACCCGCAACTCCAAGGTGTTCAACTCCACCTTCCGCACCACCGGTGACGACGCGATGGCCGTCTGGGCCAACAAGTACGTCAAGAACACCTCGGTGGACATCGGCCACGACAACAGCTTCACCAACAACACCGTCCAGCTCCCCTGGCGGGCCACCGGCATCGCGGTGTACGGCGGGTACGGCAACCGGATCGAGAACAACCTGGTCTACGACACCGCCAACTACCCCGGCATCATGCTCGCCACCGACCACGACCCGCTGCCCTTCTCCGGGCAGACCCTGATCGCCAACAACGCGATCTACCGCAGCGGCGGCGCGTTCTGGAACGAGGACCAGGAGTTCGGGGCGCTCACCCTGTTCGCCGCGAACCAGGACATCCCCGGTGTGGTCATCCGCGACACCGAGATCCACGACAGCACCTACGACGGCATCCAGTTCAAGACCGGCGGCGGGACCATCCCCGACGTGAAGATCACCAACGTGAGCATCGACAAGTCGAACAACGGCGCGGGCATCCTGGCGATGTCCGGCGCACGCGGCAGCGCCGTGCTCACCGACGTCCGCGTCACCAACTCCGCCAAGGGCGACATCGTCCGCCAGCCCGGCACCACCTTCACCATCACCAACGGGTAGCACCTGCTGACCGGCCCCGGGGGGGGGGGGGGGGGGGGGGCGCGCCCCGGGGGCGGGGGGGGGGGGGGGGGGGGGGGGATAGTAGGGGGGGGGGGGGGGGCGGGGGGGTGGGGTGGGGGGGGGGGGGGT
>NZ_JBICYJ010000054.1:0-54826 GCF_043200835.1 Kitasatospora sp. NPDC048365 | reverse complement strand
GCGCCCCACCCCCCCCCCCCCCCGCCGCCGGCGCCGCGGCGCCCCGCGGCCCCCCGGGGGGCCGCGGGCCGGGCCCCCCCCCCCCCGCGGGGGGGGGTCCCCCCCCGGACCCTAGCGGCGCAGCGCCGCCGGGTCGATGTCGAGCGTGATCGGGTCGTCGAGCGCGGTGGTCTCGCCGACCTGGACGACCCGGTTGACGTAGCCGCCGCGCTGGAGGCGGCCCAGGTGGAGGCGCGGGACGGGGTCGAGTTCGACGCGCCAGTAGTGCGGCACGCCGGCGGCCGCGTACAGGCTCGGCTTCAGCGCCTTGGCGACGGCCCGGGTCGAGGGCGAGGGGATCTCGATGGCGACCACCACGCCGCCGGCGTCGAGGGTGGCGGCGGATCCCGCCGCCGCGGCCGTGTCGGCCAGCACCAGGTCCGGGACGAGCAGGCCGTCCGGGACGGCGACCCTGGGCGATTCCAGCACCTCGAACAGCTGCGGTTCGCCGTCCGCGTCGATGGCGGCCCCCAGGAGCATGGCGAGGCGCAGGCCGGCCCACCGGTGCGGGACCTCGGGGGCAGGGCCGATCAGGAGGGATCCCCCGACGAGCTCGACCCGTCGGCCCGCGTCCTCGGGCAGGGCGAGGACGTCCTCGACGCTCCAGGGCCCGGTGTGATCCGCGCCGACAACTCCCACGACTGTCGTCCTCTCGTCCGGTGATGGTTCCCATCCTCCCCCGTGGACGGCCCCGGCGGGCACCGGCCCGCGACGGTCAGGGCGCGCCGACCACCTGGCCCGCCCAGGAGAGGCCTCCGCCGAAGCCGAGCAGGAGAACGGGGCCGCCGGTGGGGAGGGCGCCGCGTTCCACGAGCTTGGCGAGGGCGATCGGCACGGAGGCGGCCGAGGTGTTGCCGGAGTCGACGACGTCGCGGGCGACCACGGTGTGCTCGGGGAGGCCGAGGGGGCGCAGGGCCGCCTCGATGATGCGCAGGTTGGCCTGGTGGGTGACCACGCCGGCGAGGTCGGCCGGGGTGAGGCCGACGCGGGCGCAGGCTTCGCGGGCGAGGTCGGGCAGGGCGGTGGTGGCCCAGCGGAAGACGGTCTGGCCTTCCTGTTCGAAGGTGGGCTGCCACGCCCCCTGCAGGCGGACCGCGTCGCCGCGGGTCGGGTCGGAGCCCCACACCACCGGGCCGATCCCGAACCCTCCGGCGGCCGCTCCCCCGGCACTGAGCACGGCCGCCCCGGCCCCGTCGCCCAGCAGGACGCAGGTGCGCCGGTCGGTCCAGTCGGTGACGTCGGACATCTTCTCCGCGCCGATCACCAGGGCGTGCCGGGCCGCGCCGGCCCGCAGCGCGTGGTCGGCGACGGCGAGGGCCGTACAGAACCCGGCGCAGCCGTTGTTGAGGTCGAACGCCACGGCGGACGGGATCGCGAGCCGTCCGGCGACCTGGGCGGCGATCGACGGGCAGCGGTCGACCGCACTGCAGGTGGCGACGGTGACCAGGCCGATGTCGGCGGGGTCGAGTCCGGCGGCGGCGAGGGCCTTGGCGGCGGCGGCCGCGGCGAGGTCGGTGACCGATTCGTCGGGGGCGGCGATCCGGCGGGTGGTGATGCCGGTGCGCCGCCGGATCCACTCGTCGCTGGTGTCGACCATGGCCGCCAAGTCGTCATTGGTCAGGACGCGTTCGGGCTGGTGGTGGCCGAGGGCGCGGATTCGGGGTGCGGGCGTCGTGGTCACGGCGGGCTCCTTCTCGTCTGGTCCGCCGCGAATATAGCAACCGACCGGTCGGAAGCTAAAGAGCGGGCCGCGGACTAGGATGGTCCGCATGAGTCCCAGGAAGTCCGCCGCCGAAGCCCGCCGCACCCGCGAGCGGATCGTCGGCCGCTCGGTCGCGATCGCCTCCGTCGACGGCCTGGACGGACTCACCCTGGGCCGCCTCGCCGCCGACCTGGAGATGAGCAAGGCGGGCGTCCTCGGCCACTTCGGCACCAAGGAGGCCCTCCAGCTCGCAGCACTCACCGAGGCCTCGGCGATCTACACCCGCCTGGTCTGGGAGCCCGCCGCCGACCTGCCGCCCGGCCTCACCCGCCTGCGGGCGGTCTGCGAGCACTGGGTGGACTACCTGGAGACGGCGCGCGACGTCTTCCCCGGCGGCTGCCTCTTCACCACCGCCTCGGTCGAGTTCGACGCCAGGCCGGGCCCGCTGCACGACGCCGTCCGCCGCCTCCAACTCCGCTGGCGCCGCGTCCTGCTGACCGACCTGACCACCGCCGTCGTCAACGGCGAACTCCCCGCCGACACCGACCCCGAGCAGCTCTGCTTCGAACTCGTCGGCCTCTACCTCGGCCTCAACCAGTCCATCCAGCTCCTCGCCGACCCCCACGCCCCCACCCGCACCCGCCGCGCCCTCGACCGCCTCCTCACCCCACCGCCCCGCTGACCGCCGCTCACGGCGGGAGGTGGACGTGGACGGCCGGTCCGCCGTCCGGGTTCGAGTCGGCGGACGCGGTTGCGCCGGGGGCGCGGGCGATGGAGGCGACGATCGACAGCCCGAGGCCCACCGATCCCGCGTGGTGGCGGCTTCGAACACCGACTGGAGGACGTGCAGGAGCGAACCGCGCCCCGGCCGGTCATACTGACGGCGGCGCCCACTGCCGACCACCGAACGCACGGCCGAGGCCGCCGCTCCGCCGGGACGGACATCCCCCAGGGATCACGCGAAAGGCCGTGGGAGCCATGACCCATCTCGCAACCGAGTACCGACCGAAGCGCCAGGACCTCCGCAGCCCGGACGTGCTCGACG
The DNA here is from genome assembly GCF_043200835.1 of Kitasatospora sp. NPDC048365. Lineage (NCBI taxonomy): Bacteria > Bacillati > Actinomycetota > Actinomycetes > Kitasatosporales > Streptomycetaceae > Kitasatospora > Kitasatospora sp. NPDC048365. The sequence continues at coordinate 52,040 of NZ_JBICYJ010000054.1, read as the reverse complement.
TCGTCGTCCCGCCGGACGGCCGGCAGATCACTCAACTACGAGCCATCACACGCGAGTTCGTGCGACGCAGCAGCACTGCGAGTGACACGCACGTCGAAGACGTCCTTCTCGTCGTCACCGAACTCGCGACCAACGTGCTGCGCCACACCGGCCGCCCCGGACGCCTGGTCGTCATCGATCGCACCGACGGGACGGAGATCCGCGTGAGCGACTCCAGCCGACACCTGCCGAGGCCTCAGCCTCGTTCCTTGCGGCTCACCTCGGGGCGGGGACTGGTCCTCGTCCAGAACGTCAGCACCCTCGTCGCGGTCACCCTGGACCCCGGCGGCGGGAAGACGATCAGCGTGCAGGTGGCCGACACCGGCCGCCGGGCTACCGCGGCCTGACGGCCGGGCCGGCCCCGCCCCACCCTGAAAGGCCCGCTCGACGTCACCGGCACGGCCACGATCCCCGACACGGGGTACTCCTCGCCGCGCATGGAGAACAGGGCGATGTCACCGCCGGTCGGAGCGGGTGAGCGCTCGCGCACCCCGTCGCCGGTGCCGCGCCGGAGCTGGGGGGTGCACGCCGTGGCTGTCGGTCGCGGTGTCCAGCGTCCGCCGGGACAGCCCGGTCAGCGGTGGTCGACGAGGCGCTTGAGCTTGCCGACCGAACGCTCCAGGGTCTCGGGGTCGACGATCTCGACGTCCGCGGTGACGCCGACGCCGTCCTTGATGCCCCGGGCGATCGCGGTCGCGGCGGCCTCGCGCTGGGGCGCGGAGGCGGCGTGGCGGGCTTCGACGCGGACGGTGAGGTGGTCCATCCGGCCGCGGCGGGTGAGCACGAGCTGGAAGTGGGGGGCGACGGCGGGCTCCCGCAGCACGATCTCTTCGATCTGGGTGGGGAAGAGGTTCACCCCGCGGAGGATGATCATGTCGTCGCTGCGGCCGGTGATCTTCTCCATCCGCCGGAAGGCGGGGCGGGCGGTGCCGGGGAGCAGGCGGGTGAGGTCGCGGGTCCGGTAGCGGACGACCGGCATGGCCTCCTTGGTGAGCGAGGTGAAGACGAGTTCGCCGGACTCGCCGTCGGGCAGCACCTCGCCGGTGATCGGGTCGACGACCTCCGGGTAGAAGTGGTCCTCCCAGATGTGCAGGCCGTCCTTGGTCTCCACGCACTCCTGGGCGACGCCGGGGCCGATCACCTCGGAGAGCCCGTAGATGTCGACCGCGTCGATGCCCATCCGCTCCTCGATCTCACGGCGCATCTCCTCGGTCCAGGGCTCGGCGCCGAAGATGCCGACGCGCAGCGAGGTGCTGCGCGGGTCGACGCCCTGCCGTTCGAACTCGTCGAGCAGGGTGAGCATGTAGGACGGGGTGACCATGATGATCTCCGGCTGGAAGTCCTGGATCAGCTGGACCTGGCGGGCGGTCATGCCGCCGGAGGCGGGGATGACGGTGCAGCCCGCCCGTTCGGCGCCGTAGTGGGCGCCGAGGCCGCCGGTGAACAGGCCGTAGCCGTACGAGATGTGGACCTTGTGGCCGGGGCGGCCGCCGGCCGCGCGGATGGAGCGGGCGACCACGTTGGCCCAGGTCTCCAGGTCGCCCTCGGTGTAGCCGACCACCGTGGGCTTGCCGGTGGTGCCGCTGGAGGCGTGCAGCCGGCGGACCTGGTCCATCGGCACGGCGAACATGCCGAAGGGGTAGTTGTCGCGCAGGTCGCGCTTGCCCGTGAACGGGAAGCGGGCGAGGTCGGCGAGGCTGCGGCAGTCGTCGGGGTGGACGCCGGCGGCGTCGAACGAGCGGCGGTAGAAGTCGACGTTGCGATAGGCGTGTTCGAGAGACCAGCGGAGTCGGGTGAGCTGGAGGTCGGCCAACTCGTCGCGGTTCATCTGCTCGCTGTCGTCCATGGTCACTCCCTGCAACCTGACCGAAAACCGACCGATCGTTCGGTAGCTGGCCACTCTAGGGTACGGCGCACCGGCATGCCAGGGTCGTGTGCGGAGTGCTGCCCCCGCGACCACCACCGGCCTGCCCCACCGCGGCCCGTCACGACGGGGACGGTGGGCCACCGAAGGGATGCGGCATACGGACGAGACCCCGTCGGCCGTCGGTCGATGCCGACGCCCACGGCGGTCCTGTCCTGCCACCCGCAGGGTCGGCCCCGGGATGGTGGCGTTGCGTGTTCAGGCGGCGGTGAGGGTGGTCAGCTTGCGCAGCGGGGAGAGGGCGGTGGGGATCCAGACGCAGGCCAGCACGGTGGCGGCGAGGGCGAGCGCACAGCGGGTGCCGGTGACGGCGGCAAGGACTCCTGCGGTGGCGGCGCCCAGGGCGACGGCGGCGGTGAACAGGACCCGCATGGTGCCGTTGACCCTGGCCATGAGGTGGGCGGGGGTGGCGTCCTGGCGGAACGTGGTCATCAGGACCGAGTCGAATCCCACCTTGAGGACGACCACGGCCCAGGCCGCGGCGGCGATCGGCGCCGGAACCGGGCGGCCGATCAGCGGCAGGACGAGGGCGAGGGGTGCCACGGCGAGGCCGACGAGCAGGGCGGCCCGGCCCGCTCCCAGCCTGGCGGCGAGCCGGACAGCGCCGAGCGCCCCGATCAGGCCGCCGACCCCGCCCGCCCCCAGGAACAGCCCCAACGTGCTTTCGCTCCAGTGGAGTTCGTTCAGGGCGAGGACCGGGAGCAGGGTGGTGGTCCCGGCGATGCCGATGTTGGCCAGGCACCCGGAGGCGAGGACGGCGCGCAGCACGGGCCGGCGGACGACGAAACGGACGCCGTCGGCGATCTCCCGGGCGAGTGACGCGCCCGGGGATGGTGCGGCGGGGCGCTCACGGACGCCGAGGGTGGCCAGCCACGCGGCGGACCACAGGTAGCCGGCCGTCATCGCCAGGAGCACGGTGGGCGGGGTCAGCAGGCCGGCGGCCCAGCCGGCCAGTGGCGGCCCGGCGATCAGCGCGGCCTGCGCGATGGTGGCCGATCGGGCGTTGGCCCCGGCGAGCAGCCGGCCAGGGGCGATGTCCTTGACGATGCTCTGGGCGGCCAGGTCGAAGAAGACGGTCGCGGTGCCCTGCAGGAGCACGACGGCCAGCAGGTGGGCCATGGTCAGGCGGTGCGCCCAGGCTGCCAGGGGAAGGGTGGCGAGTGCCACGGCGCGCACCAGGTCCGCACCGATCATGACGGGACGGCGCGGGACCCGGTCCAGCCAGGCCCCCACCGGGAGGCCCAGCAGGACGAACGGCAGCGTGAGCGCCGTCTTCAGGAGCGCGGTGCCCTGTGCGCCGGCGTGGAGCACCGTCACGGCGGTCAGCGGGACGGCGGCCTGTCCGATCTGCGAGCCCCACAGCGCGACGCCGGTGGCGGCGAGGTAGCGGGTGCGGTTCCGGTCCGGCGCGGCGGTGTCCGCGCAGCTCTCGGCAGCGGGGTGCGTGTCCGGGTCCGTAGTCGTGCCGCCGGCTGCGGCTGTGGTGCTGCGGCCGCGCGGTGCGCCGCGGCCGGTCTCGATCGTGTCCGTCATGGCGGGAAGCGTCGCGGACACCGTCCGGCCCCTCAACGGATTCGGCCTAGGATGAATCCTCGTGCCGACCGTCACCCTGTCCTTGGACGCCTCGGATCTGGCCCACCTGCGCTGGGCCGTCTCGCCGGCGTGGGAGCTGACGGCCTCGGTCCGGGCGCTCGCCAGGCCTGCGGACCGGGCCGTCCACATGCCCTGGCTGTCCGCTCACCGCGCCGACCCGCTGCTGACCGGGCGGTCCGCCGCGCGCGAGCTCACCGTGGCGTCCCCCGGCCACCTGCCGGGCTTCCTCGCCCCGACCCCGCACTCGCCGCTCACCGGGCTCGACGAGGAACTCGGCCAGGTCCGCGACACCCCCGCCGAAGTCGTCCGTCAGGACCTGACCGCCGTCTTCGGGGAGCTCCTCCCGGCGCGGCTGGTTCCGCTCGGACGCGCCCCACGACGCGAACTGGCTTCCGTGACGGACGAGTTGCGCCGCTACTGGGACCGTGCGCTGGCGCCGACCTGGCCGCGGATCCGCGCCCTCCTGGAATCCGACATCCACCACCGGGCCCGCGTCCTGACCGACCGCGGCCCCGCGGCCATGTTCGCCGACATCCACCCGGGCCTCGCGTTCGATCCGGCCGGCAGCACCCTGCGCATCGCCCTGCGCCGCTCCGTCCCGACGGACACCCACCACCGACTGAACGGGCGCGGCCTCGTCCTGGTGCCGTCCGCGTTCGCCTGGCCCGACCTGCACGTCAAGACCGCCCTGCCGTGGACGCCGGTGATCCGCTACCCCGTCCGCGGAGTCGGCACCCTGTGGGAGGCCGCGCCGGACGCCACCGACCTGGCGGCGGCCCTCGGCGCCACCCGCGCCAGGCTCCTCGACCTGCTGGACACCCCGGCCTCCACCCTCGAACTCGCCCACCGCACCGGCCTCGCAGCAGGCGGCGTGTCCGCCCACCTCCACCGCCTCGCCGCCGCCGGACTCGTCGCACCTCACCGCACCGGCCGCACCGTCCTTTACGCCCGGACCACGCGCGGCGAAGCCCTCTACCGCTGACCCGGCCGGTGCGTCCGGCCCGCACCGCCCCTGATGCGCGGGCCGCCGCACTCCCGCCGTCAGGAGGCGGACGCCCCACCGGAAGCGGCCGCCCCGTCGGGCCCCGCCCCGGCCGTGGCAGGGGTCTCCCCCCGTGCCAGGCGCAGCGTCCCCACGTACGAGACCACCACCGCGACGATCACGACCGGCATCACGGTCAGCCCCTCGACGCCGAGGAGCAGGGTGGCCAGCAGGACGCAGGTCATCGGGAGCCGGAGCATGGCCACGCCCATCGCTCCCACGCCGATGGCGAAACCGGTGGTGACGTCCAGGCCGGGCAGGTGGGACATGGCCAGTCCGCCCGCGCCGCCCACGAACAGGGACGGGAAGACCGGGCCCCCGCGGAAGGCGCTGAGCGATGCGCTGTAGGCGAGTGACTTGAGGACGACGAGGAGCAGCAGCGTGCCGACCGAGAACGTGGCCTGGTTGGCCAGGAGCGGACCGATCGTGGTCTCGCCCGAGAAGAGCACGCCGGAGATCGGCTTGCCGGAGATCGTGGTGTAGAGCAGGGCGATCGCCCCGATGAGGGCGCCCGTCAGCGCCGTGAGGGGCAGTCGGTGCCGCTGGATGTGCGGGCGCAGGCGCAGGGCCGTACGGCGGATCGCCGTGCCGAGGACCGGGGCGGCCAGGCCGACGAGGACCGCCCAGCAGAACGCGGCGACGGTGGGCCGGTCGGCGGCAGGCACGTGGGTCAGGGACAGGGAGTAGGTGCCGAGGCCGGTCCAGGAGTCGAGGCCGGTGAAGATCAGTGACCCGATGCCGGCCGCGAGCAGGCCGGGCACGAGGACGACGCCGAGCATCGGACCGGCCAGCCCGGAGGCCTCCATCAGCAGGAAGGCCCCGAGCACGGGGGATCCGAGGAGTTCGCTGATCGCGGCGAAGCTGCCGGCCGCGCCGATCACGGCGAGGGCGTTGGGCTGCGCGTCGCGTTTGATCAGCCGGACCGCGCCGACGGCCAGGCCGCCGCCGAGTGCGATCAGCGGGGCCTCCGGTCCGAGGACGACGCCGAGGCCGAGTGAGGCGATCGCGGCCAGGGCGACGGAGGGCACCGCGGCGATGGACGGCGTGCCGCCGGTCTTGAGCCCGTCGGCCGGCTCGTGTCCGCCTCGTCCGGGAAGGTACTGGATGGTGAGAGCGACCAGGACACCCGCGACGGCGAGCACGGGCACGGCCCACCAGTCGGGCGTGTCCTTGAAGCCCAGACCCTTGGGCAGGTCGTTGTAGACCAGGGACTGGAGTTCGGAGACGAGGGCGAGGAAGCCGTACGCGATGGCCGAGATCGGAACGCCCAGCACCCCGGCCATCACCAGCAGGCCGAGGTAGTTGCGGCTCCGGACGATCGCGAACGGATCCTGCGGGGCCACAGCGGGTTCGGCGGGCATGCGCATCGTCTCCTTGGCATCCGGCCCACCCGGGAACCGGTCGGCGGTCCTGGCCGCCGCGCGCCGCTGGCCAGGTGTCCCCCGATCATCGCCACGCCGCCGAGCCCCGGGGGAAGCGCCACGCCGGTGGGCCGCCTCCCGACCAGGTCGACCTCGCCTTCAGCATGCAGGTGTCGGCCGGCATCACCCGCAAGGTCCCTGCTGTCGCCTCCTGGGCACCGGAGCGGCTCGACGTGCTCGCCGTCGGCCTGGACGCCGCGATGTGGCACAAGGCCTGGGCCCAGCGGTGGCAGCCCGGCCAGAGCGAGGGAGAGCCGCTGGGCGGCGGCTTCAGCCAACCGCCCGCGGTGGCCTCCTGGGGACCCGACCGGGAGCTGGCGGGCGAGCCGGTCGCGCAGGTGCTGTCCGATTCGGGCACCGAGACGAGTACGCCGCTCGACGTCCGGGCTGAGCCGATCGGTCACGGCATGCCGGGCCAGGTCTGTACGGCGGCCTCCTGACCGGTCCGCGCGCCGGAGCCGAGGCCCGGCCCCGATCAGCCGGAGCGCAGTGGCCGGGGTCCCGTGAGGTGGGCTCACGGGACCCGACCGGTAGGAGGTCAGCAGCTCCGGGAAGTTGGTACGGCTGCTCTGCGCGGCTGCCCGGTGATTTCCGTGGGCCCACGGCGGCGGGGAGCCGGACCGCATGGGCGGTGCTGGGTAGACCTGCGGCTGCGGGACTTCGGCCGCCTGCAAGCCGTGTGCGGGAGGGTTGCGCTCGCCTGCGGCCACCTGCTGACGGGCTGTTCGGGCATCAGCGAAGCACCCGTTCCGGTACTACTGGCTCGTCAGACCGGCTCGCCATCGTCGCGCGGCTTCAGGCTGGTCTTCACGCGCGTGCGGAGCCGTCTCGATGGTGTGCAGAAGAGTCCAGGCCACACCGAAGCACAGGTCCTCGCCGAAGCACTCCGCCAGAGCGTGCGCCTCCTCATCGGTCACCGGGCGAGGGATGCGACCCAGCAGATCCGCGGCGTGGTCGATGGCAGCCTCGACAACCTCGTCCGGTCGGTCATCGTCCTCGGACGGGAGTTTCCCCAGCGCAATGAACTCGGCGACTTCCGGACGGATCACGGGACACCTTCCTGCCCTGGGGATGGAACCGGGGTGGCGGCCCCGCCGCACAGTGGTGGACGGGAGCTGTTCTCCTGCGTGATCACGATACGGCTGAAGTACCGAAGAGTCCCTCAGGGGCGGTCTGCCGTCCGGGCGCGGAGGAGGCCGTCGAGGAAGGGGCTGCCGAAGACGCGGTGGGGGTCGTGGCGGTCGAGGGCGGTGACGGCTTCGTCCCAGCCGGGGTGGCCGGGGGTGCGGAGGCTGTCGGGGATGGTGCGGGCAAGCATGTCGGGGTCGGACCAGGCGGCGGTGTCGGTGTAGGCCCAGCCCTTGGACCATTCGACGCGCAGGCCGGCCCGGGTGTCGTCGAAGGTGCGAAGGAGTGCCTGTTCGAGGTCGCGGCAGAAGCGGTGCAGGGCGGGCGTCCCGGGCAGGCTGAGGACGTCCAGCCAGAGGGCGGTGTCCCACTCGGGGTGGTCGGGGTGGGGGCGGAGCGCGGACAGGAGGGCAGGCTGCGCGCCGGGGATGCCGGTGGCGGCGGGGTCGTCCAGGCCGGTGGCCCGGATCTCGACGGCGCCGTTCACGGGGTACTCGCCGCGCTGCTGGTATTCGGTCAGCAGGCGTTCGTACTGGGCGGCGAACTCGCTGACCGCCCACTGGAGGTCGGCCCGCCGGAGGTGGATCGCGTAGCCGTTGGCAGTGACCCGCAGGGTGGTCGGGCGGACGTACTGGAGCAGCGCCCGGGAAGGGCCCCAGAGGTCGGAGCGCAGGCCGTCGGCGAGCAGGTGGGTGAGGACGTCACCGGTGAGCAGGCTGCGCAGCAGGCCGCTGGAGAGCAGGACGTCGGTGAGGTCGCCGGTGAGGCCGATCTTGGTGATCAGGAACTGGAGTTGGCCGAAGGTGGGAGCCAGCCCCCAGGCGCCGGAGACCAGTTGGCCGGCGAGGTCGGCCACGGGCTTGGGGATGTTGTCGGAGAACGGGTAGTTGTACGGCTCGGTGACGGTCCGGGCGGCGAACGGGCGGGTGGGGGTGACGCGCCAGGTCTTCAGCCAGGGGTGGGAGGTGAAGGCGTACCAGATCGCCTCGGCCCGGCCGTCCTGGTCGAGGAAGTCGGCGAAGGTGCGGTTGCCGGGCGCCCCGGGGGCGGCGAAGAGTTCGTCGGCGGGGATGTCGACGCGGCTGACGCAGCGCAGGTTGCGGTCGGCGCCGACCCGGAGCACCACGTCGGTGAGGAAGGCCCGGCCCAGTTGGACCAGGAGGGCGCCGCTGTCCGCCTCGGTGCGGTCGAACTCTCGCAGGACGTAGCGGCCCCGGGTCTCGTCCCAGACCGCGGCGGTGAGCGAGACGACCTGGTTGGAGAGCGAGCCGTAGCCGTGACCGGCGGGCGGGGTTTCGCCGGCGGCCGGGACGGCGGTGCCGTGGCCGCCGATGGCGAGGACGCCGCCGACGGTGAGGTCGCCGGGCGCGGGGCAGGCGGTGACGCCGAGGCCGTGGCCGGCCAGGTGGGCGAGCAGGTCCTCCATCGCCGCGCCGGTCTGCACCCGGACGGTCGGCGCCCCGGCCACCGAGCTTCCGGTCAAGGCGACGACGGTGAGGTGCTGGGTGGTGTCGACCAGCAGCACGTTGGCGGAGGCGGGGGTGCCCGGGGCGACGGTGAGCGGCGACCAACCGTGCCGGTGCCCCTGGGGGCGCAGCCGCCAGCCGGCGCGGCGGGCCCAGTCGGCCAGCGCCGGGACCTGCTCCGGGCCGGTCGGCGCGCAGACCCAGAGCGGGTCCGTCCGGATCTCGCCGGCCCAGTTCTCGTACACCCGCTGGTAGGGCGTCAGGCCGGCCGGGAGCCCTTCGGGCGCGGCGCCGATCGCCTGCGCGCTGTCCGGCCCCAGGGTGCCGCGCAGCACCCAGGCTGCGGCGCCCGCGCCGAGGGCGGCGAGGGTCTGGCGTCGGGTCGGTCGGTCGGTCACGCTGCGCTGTTGGTCCGTCACGCGACGACGCTACCAAGGGAGATCGAGTCCCGGCCCGGATTCCGCCGCGCCGAGGCCGGCCGTCCCGGTGCCCGGACGCTCGAGGGCGGGGAGGCAGGGTGGTCGCCGGGCGGGGTGTCAGCCGGACGCCGGTCGGCCGGTCGGCGGCGGTGTTCGAGGAACCGACTACGTGGACCTTGCCGGTCCGACCGCCCCTGGAACGTCCGAGCAGGGCAGCCTTCAAGCGGAGCTTTCGCCCGCGTCCAACACGCCGGCGCTCGTCCCGATCCGGAAGGAGGGCATGCGGGTCGGGTTGTGCGCAGGCCCGGTCAAGGTGGTGAAAAGAACTTGTAACGTTCGACCCCTTCCCCTCCTGAGTGAACATCTGACACATTGCGCCCACCCTTACTTGTCATGGGCGCGACCGAATGGTCTGCGCCATCTGGTCCTCGGAGGACGACGACTTGTTCTCGCTCATATCCAGCCGGCTGACCCGCTCGGCCGTGGCCGTCGCCGCGCTCGGCACGGCCGCGGCGCTGATCGCCCCCACGGCCGCGGCCGCACAGCCCGCCGCCGCCCCGGCGGCCCCCGCACCGGCCGCCGCCTGGGCGGCCGGCACCCGGGCCTACCTGGTCGTCACAGCGCCGGGTGACACCTCCGCCGTCCGCGCGGCCGTCGCCGGCAACGGCGGTTCGGTCTTCGCCTCCTACGACGCGATCGGCGTGATCGTCGCCCATTCGGCCTCCGCCACCTTCGCCGCGACCCTCCGTCAGGTCGCCGGCGTCCAGCAGGTGGGCGCGACCCGCACCTCCGACGTACCGGCCGACGCCTACAACCCGGCGCTGCCCGCCAACCCGGCCCAGACCTCCACCACCCTGACCGAGACCAACCGCTGGGACATGACCCGGATCAAGGCCGACCAGGCCTGGGCCGTCACCACGGGCTCGGCCGCCGTCAAGGTCGGCGTCCTGGACACCGGCGTCGACGACCAGCACCAGGACCTGGCGCCCAACTTCGACGCCGCCGACTCCGCCTCCTGCGCGTACGGCAAGGCCGACACCCGGACCGGCGCGTGGCGGGACGTGGACACCCACGGCACCCACGTCGCGGGCACCATCGCGGCGGCCAAGAACGGCAAGGGCGTCGTCGGCGTCGCACCGGGCGTGAAGATCGCCTCGGTCCGGATCGCCGAGCCGGGCACCACACTGTTCTTCGCGGAGAACACCGTGTGCGGGTTCATGTGGGCCGGCGACCACGGCTTCAAGGTGACCAACAACAGCTACTACACCGACCCGTGGCAGTTCAACTGCCCCGACAACGTCGACCAGGCCGCGATCATCGAGGGCGTCCGGCGGGCCGAGGCGTACGCCGAGAGCAAGGGCTCGCTCCAGGTCGCCGCCGCGGGCAACTCCAACTACGACCTGGCCAACAAGACCACCGACTCGGCGAGCCCCAACGACTCGACCCCCGGCACCCGCACCATCACCAACGCCTGCATCGACATCCCGACCGAGCTCCCCGGCGTGGTCACGGTCGCGGCGATGGGCAACGGCAACGTCAAGGCCTCCTACTCCAACTTCGGGCGCAACGTCATCGACGTCGCCGCGCCCGGCGGTGACGGCGCCGACGGCGTGTACTCCACCCTCCCGGGCGGCAAGTACGGCACCAAGAGCGGTACTTCGATGGCGTCCCCGCACGTCACCGGCGTCGCCGCGCTGATCGCCAGCACCAACCCCACACTCACCCCGGCCGACATCCGGTCCAGGCTCGCCGCCGACGCCACCGACACGCCCTGCCCGTCCGACAGCCGCTGCACCGGCACCACGGCCAACAACGCCTTCTTCGGCGACGGCCAGGTCGACGCGCTGAAGGCGGTCGGCGGCACCACCCCGCCCGCCGGCCCGTACTTCGAGAACCTCACCGACGTCGCCGTCACCGACAACGCCACCGTCGAGAGCCCGATCACCGTCACCGGCGTGACCGGCAACGCCCCCACCGCCCTCAAGGTCGGCGTGGACATCAAGCACACCTACCGCGGTGACCTGGTGGTCTCGCTGGTCGCCCCCGACGGCACCGTCTACCTGCTCGAGGACTTCCCCGACAGCGACAGCACCGACAACGTCCTCAAGACCTACACGGTCAACGCCTCCTCCGAAGCCGCCAACGGCACCTGGAAGCTGAGGGTCCGTGACATCGCGACCCAGGACACCGGCAAGATCGACGCCTGGAACCTCACCTTCTGAACCTGCCGAGCCTTCTGAACCGCCCCCTCCTGCCCGCCGGCACCGCCCGCCCGGCGCAGCACGAGGGGGCGGTGGGGTGCGGCGCGAGGGGGCGGGGGTGCTGAGGGCCGCAGCCGTGGGTCGCCCACCTCGCACAACACCCCGCAGGCCACCGACTGCCCGCCCCCGGCGTCGAGCGGCCCGTTCTTGCACTCCGTGACCACGCCCGCCTCGGAAAGTCGACCGGGACACGGGGCGTCATCAGCGGCATCCGCCTTGCGTCACCAGCCGTGACGACGCCGCGAAGCCACCGGCCGGTGCTGCTCCCCCGTGCGGTTGACGCCCCCAACGCTGTGGCTCAGATCGAGAGATGGGGCACGCCGCCTCTCCACCGTGCCCCTTGGTGCAGGTACCCACCGAGTGGCAGGAAGGGATGAGTTGGCCATGGAGGTCGTGCTCACCTGTCTCGGAAACGTCAAAGGGCCGCGTCTGCTGGACGGGCGGACCGGCGACGGGACGGTCGGCCTCGCCCCACCACCGACCCGCCGTTCACCAGCGCCCGGTGGCAGGTCGGCGTACCGTTCGGCGACGACAACGTCACCATCCCGGCCGACGGGTGACCGCACCACAGCCGTACGTCCCGTGAGGAGCCGGACGGTGGGTCCGTGATGAACGGTGGGTCCGGAACCGTTCCGGTGTTTGCGCCGGGCGGCCGACGGGACGAGCAGAACCTCGGCCTGGGACGCCCCTCGGTCCCACCAGGGGCGGCGGAGACCGTATCGTTCGACCAGCCGGACCAGGAGAGCCCGGAGACCGGTCAGCGTACTGGGCGGAGAACGCCCGAAGAGGAGACATCCATGTCCAGCGAGGCCGGGGACAAGTTCCTTGACCACGTCGAGGAGTACCTCGGCCCCCAGGCCGGCGAAATGCCCGCCGACGCCTTCGGCACCGACCGGGGCTTCGCCGTCAACCTGCACAACTCCGCCGACGGGGAGCTGGTGTCGGCCGTGACCAATGGGCTGCGCTTCCGGTCGGAGGTCGCCTCGCCGCTGCCGCAGGAGCTGGTGGTGACGCTCTACGCGGACCAGGAGGACGAGGCTCTGCACCTGGCCGGCAGCGCCGCCGAGCTGGCGATCTCGGTCGGCGAGGGCATGGAGTTCGACGAGGTGATCCCCTCCGAGGAGCCCCTCGTCCCGGACACCGAGATCTACGGCGTGATCGCGACCTCCCACCCGTACATCGAGGAGGACGACTTCGAGACGATGCCCGACGAGGACGGGAAGCCCACCCTGATGATCCTCACCCTCGTCCCGATCACCCGCGCGGAGATCGCTCTCATCGAAGCCGAGGGCACCGACGCCCTGTACGAGCGCTGGGAGTCGGAGGAGACCGACCTGCTCGACATCCACCGCGAGGACTGACGGCGGCGTGCTCGGCGGGTGGGCCACCACCCGGTCCCAGGTTGGATGCGCCGAGGCAGGGGCGGAGGCCGCGCAACGAGCCTCCGCCCACCTCCCCGCCCGCTGCCACCGACGGGTCGGCGACCGCATCCGCGCCGAGCAGTCCACCAGCGCTCTGCTGTCCGGCCCGGTGCCGGGCTCACCACGTGGTGAGGAGGAGTCCGGCCAGGACCGAGGCCGCGTTGGCGGTCACCGCGGTGGTGAGGGCCGGGGCCGGGGCCACCCGCGCGGGCCGAACGAGCTCCCGGACCAGGAGGGCCTCCACCACGCAGACCGCGGCCTCGGCAAGGGTGAAGGCCGTCCAGTAGGCTGCGGGCGCCCCGGCCGTGAAACGGCTGAGGAACCACCACAGCAGCGGGTGCGTCGCACAGTTGACCGCCGTCGCGGCCGCCACGGCGCGCCCGGCGGACACCCGCCCGAGGGCGGTGAGCGCGGCGGTGTACAGCGGCAGTTCGACGAGCAGGGTGAGGGCGAAGGCCAGCGGGTACGGCACGGTGGGAATCGTGCCACGGGGGACGGCGGAGGCGGCACGTGGCGACAGCTGCGGTGGGGGTGCGGCGGGCGGCGGACGGCACCGTGCCGCCGGCGGGGTTCGTCCTGGCGGCCGGACTGGCGCTGGTCGCAGCACTGCGGGCACCGGCGGGTCTGGCGGTGCTGGGCCTGGCGACGTTCGGCATCCTGCACAACGTGCTGGAACTGCGGTACGTCTCGGGCCGGTTCGAGCGGATCCTGACCGGCCGGTTCCTGGCCCTGCTGCTCGGGCTGATCAGTGGGATCGTCGTCTGCCGACTGCTTCCGCCCGGGCCGGGTCCGCGAGCCGCCGAGATCCTGCTCTGCTACGGGGTGCTGGCCGCGGCCTGCCTGCACGCGCTGCGCCGGCGTCCGGTGCTGCTCGGTGCCGCGCTGGTCGTCGTGCCGGCCGCCTCGGCGGCCTCACTGTCGTTTCCCGGGTACCACTTCGTGGTGCTGACCCATCTGCACAACCTGGTCCCGCTGCTCTTCCTCTGGGAGTGGTCACGCACGCTGCCGCGCGGCCGGGCTGTGTTCCTGGCGGTGCAGTGCGGCTGGGTGCTGGCGGTTCCGGCGCTGCTGCTCGGCGGCGTGCTGGACGGCTGGATGGCCCCCGGCACGGGGGCGACCGACCGGCTCGCCGGTGCCTACACGCCGCCCGCGTGGCTGCACACCTCGGCGGGGCTGCGCTTCGTCGCAGTGTTCGCCTTCCTGCAGACCATGCACTACGTGGTGTGGGTCTGGTTCCTGCCGCGCTACGCGCCGGAGGCGTCCGCCGCCTTCGAGCGGCGGGTGCCACTGCTGCGAGGCCCCCGGGCCTGGCTGCTCGGCGCGGCAGCCGGCGCCGCGCTCGCCGTGCTGTTCGCGAGCGACTACGCGCAGGGCAAGGCCCTGTACGCCGCCCTGGCGAGCTACCACGCCTACCTCGAATTCCCCGTCCTGCTGCTGCTCGTCCTGGGGATGGCCCCGGGCGGCGGACCTGCCGAAAGGAAATCCCGTGCTGCTCGCTGACATCGCTCCCGCGCCCGGTCCCGACTCCGTCGCCGGCATTGCCGTGGCCGCCGTGGTCGGCCTGCTGGTGCTGGCCGGCGTGGTGACGCTGATCCGGATGGCCCGGTCCCACCGGAAGGACTGAGCCCGCCTCGGAGCGCTCCTCCCGGCGGATCCCCCGGACCTCCTACGACCACACCTCCTGGGCCCAGGCCCGCGTCACGGTCGGCTGAAGGCTCCGTCCAGGGGCCAGGGGCAACACCGTCGGGAGTGCGTGCGACCGAAGGCCGCCGAGCGGTCGGATCACCGGGTGGTCGGACAGCGGCACCGAGCCAGGATGCGTCGTCCTCGTCGTCCTCGTTGTGCTCGTGCAGGCTCCGGAGGAGGCGCAGCAGTGCCTGTCGTACCCCGTCGGGCGCCAGGAACCGCAGCGGGGGTGGCGAGGCGGAGGGGTGCAGGGGGCCACGTCCTGTGGCAGCCGACCGACCGTCATCGCGCGCTTCACGCCCCCCCCCCGCAGGCAGGCTGGCAGAGTACGGCCATTGGCATGTTCTCGCCGAATCCGGCTGCTGTTGACGACCCGTCACCTCCGCTACCGTTCTGCCGCTGGGCGGCCACCGCCGCCCCGCACCCCCACGACTGTGGCAACCCCCGGCCACTGCGCCCGTTCACCTTGATCCGGTGGCAGCCGGGCACAGGCGACCTGTCACGGTCCGCTCTGCACGTGCGCGTGTTTCCCGTTCCCGGGCCGGCACCGAATCCAGGGCGACTCATGAGGCCGTTCCTGCGTGCCGTCCCCCATCCCCCAGGGAGGGCCGCCAGTTGCACACCCAGGCCAGAAAAGCCCGACGCCACAGCACAGTCCGCTCCGGCACATCGGTGCTCGCCGCCGCCGGGCTCGTGATCGCCGGTCTGACCGCCGCCGGCACGGCTGCCGTGGCAGCGCCGCCGCCCGCACCGGAATCCTCGCAGCAACTGGCCGTCCAGGGCGCCGACTCGCTGGTGGCCGCCCGTCCGGCCTTCCTGCTCGCCGGCCCCCAGGAGCAGTTCGTCCGGGGTCAGGTCGTCTCCTCGGGCGGGACGCAGTACGTGCCCTACGAGCGCACGTACTCGGGCGTGCCGGTGGTCGGCGGCGACTTCGTCGTGGTGACCGACGGCGCCGGGCACGTCACGTACAACTCGGTCGCCCAGCAGCACGCGATCGGCGCGCTGTCGACCAGCCCGAGCCTGAGCCCCGCCCAGGCCGAGAAGGTGGCGTCGGCGCAGCTGAAGTCGGTGTCCGAGGTTGAAGGCACCCGGCTGGTGGTGTACGCGCTGGGCGACGCTCCGGCCACCCTGGCCTGGGAGTCCACGGTGAACGGCGTCGGCGACGACGGTCACAGCCGGCTGAGCGTGGACGTCGACGCCCGCACCGGCGCCGTGCTGCGCACCCAGGAGCACGTCCTGCACGGCAGCGGCACCGGCGCCTGGAACGGCCCCGCGCCGCTCACCATCAACACCACGTCCTCCGGCGGCAAGTTCACGATGAGCCCCACCAACATCACGAACATGCCGTGCCAGGACGCCGCGAACAACACGACGTTCAGCAAGACCACCGACACCTGGGGCAACGGCGACGCCACCAGCAAGGAGACCGGCTGCGTCGACGCCGAGTACGTGGCGCAGGGCGAGTTCCGGATGCTCTCGCAGTGGCTGGGCCGCAACGGCATGGACGGCAGCGGCGGCGCCTGGCCGATCCGGGTGGGCCTGGCCGACGTCAACGCCTACTACGACGGCACTCAGGTCCAGATCGGGCACAACAATGCCAACCAGTGGATCAGCGCGGCCGACGTCCTCGCCCACGAGATGGGCCACGGCATCGACGACCACACCCCCGGCGGCATCTCCGGCGGCGGCACCCAGGAGTTCATCGCCGATGTGTACGGCGCGTCGACCGAGTTCTTCATGAACGAGCCCTCGCCGTACGCCGTGCCGGACTTCCTGGTCGGCAACCAGGTCAACCTGGTGGGCACCGGCCCGATCCGCAACATGTACAACCCGTCGCTGATCAAGAGCAACCCGAACTGCTACTCCAGCAGCATCCCGAGCACCGAGGTGCACGCCGCGGCCGGCCCCGGCAACCACTGGTTCTACCTGCTCGCGCAAGGCTCGAACCCGCCGGGCGGTCCGACCAGCCCCACCTGCAACGGCTCCGCCGTCACCGGCGGCGTCGGGGTGCAGAACGCGCTCAAGATCGTGTACAACGCCCAGCTCATGAAGACCAGCTCCAGCTCGTACCTGAAGTACCGCACGTGGACGCTGCAGGCGGCCAAGACCCTCGACCCGTCCTGCGGCCAGTTCAACACCGTCAAGGCTGCCTGGGACGCCGTCAGCGTCCCCGCCCAGTCGGGCGACCCGACCTGCGCGGTCGCCGGCAACGACTTCTCGATGGCGGTCTCGCCGAGCGCCGGTTCGGTCAACCCCGGCAGCTCGCTGACCGCCACCGTGTCCACCACGCTCACCAACGGCTCGGCACAGACCGTGAACCTGTCCGCCTCGGGCCTGCCCGCGGGCGCCACCGCGTCGTTCAACCCGGCCTCCGTCTCGACCGGCGGCACCTCCCAGCTGACCGTCAACACGGCTGCCTCGACGCCGCCCGGCACCTACCCGGTCACCATCACCGGCACCGGGACGTCGACCAGCCACACGGCCACCTTCTCGCTGACCGTCAACGGCACCTCCACCTGCACCCCGGCCCAGCTGCTCGGCAACGCGGGCTTCGAGACCGGCTCCGCCGCCCCGTGGACCGCCACCAGCGGCGTGGTCGACAACAGCGCCTCGCAGGCTGCCCACGGCGGCTCCTGGAAGGCCTGGCTGAACGGCTACGGCTCGGCCCACACCGACTCGGTGTCGCAGACCGTCTCGATCCCGGCCGGCTGCAAGGCGACCCTGAGCTACTGGCTGCACATCGACACCGCCGAGACCACCACCACGACCCAGTACGACAAGCTGACCGTGACCGTCAACGGCACCACGGTGGCCACGTACTCCAACCTCAACAAGGCGACCGGCTACGCCCAGAAGACCGTCGACCTGTCGGCCTACGCGGGCCAGACGATCACCCTGAAGTTCAACGGCGTGGAGGACTCCTCCCTCCAGACCAGCTTCGTGATCGACGACACCGCGATCCAGACCAGCTGAACCTGAACGGGTAGGACTCAAGGGCCTGGCGGCCGCAGCCGCCAGGCCCTCGTGCGGTCAGGGAACCCCTGGCTCCGGCAGTCGACACCCGCGCCCCGGCGCAGCGCGCCCGGCGTGGTGCCGCGCCTGCGGCGCACGAGCGGGCCCCGCGGATCACATGAGGTGGCCGCCCTCCGGCTGCGGTCCTACCTGACCGTATGCTCCGCAGACCTGCCCCGGAGCCGGGCAGAAGCCCGCGACCGTCATCGGGAGGTTGCCCGGTCACCGGTTGCGGACCCGGGTCGACTGCCCGCGCCGGGCCTTCACGGCGCGTCCCGACCGAGCGGCTGACTGCCCATGGGTCTTGTGGCGCGGGGGCGGTTGACGGCGGTGCGGCCGGACGCCGGTCGGGGAGAGCGCCGGATCCCCCTGCCGGTTGTCCGGACGCACCGCCCGAGATCCTCGGGGCCGTCGGGGGCCGCCGGCCCCGGGCGATCAGCAGGGTTTCCGGCGAGGGCCGGAATCACGGTTGCCGCGGCCCGTCCGAGCCGCGATGATCTCCGCCCGTGACACACTTCCTCACGCCCCTCGTCGTCCTCCTGGTCATCGTCGCGTTCCGCAGCATGCGAAGCGGTTCCGGCGGCGTCCCCTCCCGCTCGAAGTCCGGAGCCGTCCGCCGGGCGCCGGTGTCGTTCGACGCGGCCGCATACGGGCTGGTGCCGCGCGAGGCGCTGGACCCGCGCCGGTCGGGGCCGCCGCAGAGCGAGGCCGTGCTCAAGGAGTCGCAGGCGCTGGCGAGTACGGCCTGGGGCGGCGACTGGCGGGCCGCCGCCGAGCACATCAAGGCGGCCGGGACCGACTGGGACGAGCACTGGGACCGTTTCGAGCTGCTGCGGGCGATCGCCCGTGAGGACGACGCGTGGCTGAACACGTGGCGCAAGGCCGACCCGGACGACTGCAACGCGGCCGCTCTGGAGGCGGACCTGATGGTCCACCGCGCGTGGGCGATCAGGGGCTCGGGGTACGCCGGCGAGGTGCCGGCGGAGCGGATGGCCGAGTTCCGGGCGCTGCTCCCTGCGGCGATCGAGGCGGGGCACCGGGCCGCGCTGCTGGCTCCTGACAACCCTGCACCGTGGGTGGTGATGGTGACCGCGGCGCGCGGCGCGCAGTTCAAGCCGGACCGCTTCCAGCCGCTGTGGGACGGCCTGGTGGCCCGGGCGCCGCACCACTACGAGGGTCACTGGCAGGGGATGCAGTACTGGTGCGCCAAGTGGTACGGCTCCAACACGCAGATGATGGAGTTCGCCGAGCGGGCCATGGACACGGCCCCGGCCGGGAGCCCTCTCGCGGGCATCTACCTCCATGCCCTGACGGAGTTGCAGGAGCGCCGCTCCGCACTCCCGGCCGGCTCCGAGGCGCGGCACCGCTTGTGGGCGGTCGCGGACGCGCTGGCGCAGGTGCCTGCCGACAACGGCAAGGTGCCGGGCCTGCGGCAGCTGCTCGCCTACTTCCTCGGTGAGGCCGGCATGTACGAGGCGGCGGTGGAGCAGTTCCGGCTGATCGGCCGCTGGTGCGGGGCTTCGGTGTGGTCCGATCAGGGCGATCCGATCGAGGCGTTCCACGCCGCTCGCGCGGTGGCCGTGGAGAAGGCGAAGCTCAAGCCGCTCCCGCTGGAGGAACGGCCCATCAAGAACCTGGATGCTGCTCAGCACTGATTCGGGCGCCCCCGTCCGGGGCATCCGGGACTGTCGGCTGCACGGATCCATCGGGTTCGGACTGCCCGCTGGTTGCAGGACCGGGAAGCTTCGATGTGCCGCTGTGCCGTCGCGGCGGTCGGCGAACGCCCTTCCGTTCCGTGAACGGGACGCGCGTTTCCGGTTCCCCGCCCGCCGTGGTCGACAGCCAGGTGCGGTGCTGTCGCTCGCTCGTGATATGACATGCGTTCGAATGACGGTGGACGTACGCGATCCACTCTTTCGTCCGACGTTACCTGCACACATACGAACACGTGCCGCGACCGGAAAGCCCGCGGGCGGCACTGAGGGGGCTGCGCCATGTCGATTCTCGGACGCCTGCTCGGACGTCGGTCCGGCCGCGAGGTGGCACCCGTGGTCGACCCGGCCTGCGGTGACGAGGGCCTGCGACTGATGCTGGCCCAGGCCGAGGCCGGTGACTGGCCTGCGCTGCGCAGCGGCCTGGCCGCCGTCGAGGACCAGACCGACCTCACCTGGCTGCTGGACCGGATCGCCGGCACCTCCCGAAGCGAGGAGTGGCTGGCCGAGGCCGTCGCCGACGAGCCCGACTCCGCGCTGCCGCTGCTGCTCTCCGGCGCCCGCCATGTCTCCTGGGCCTGGGAGGCCCGCACCCGCGCCCGCGCCCAGTACGTCAGCCGCGAGCAGTGGCAGGTGTTCGGCGAGCGCCTGGAGATCGCCGAGCGGCAGCTTTTCGAGGTGGCCGAGCGTGAGCCGTCCTGGCTCGCCCCCTGGTACTTCCTGCAGATCAGCGGCCGGGGTGCCTCGCTGGGCCCGGACGTCGCGCGCTACCGGTTCGAGGCCGCGCTGCGCCGTGTTCCCGACCACCTCGGCTCGCACCAGCAGCGGCTCCAGCAGTTGTGCGCCAAGTGGGGCGGCTCGCACGAGGAGATGCATCGGTTCGCCAGGACTGCGATGCTCTCCGCGCCCGAGGGCAGCCCGCTGGGCGAGCTGGTGGCGCTCGCCTGCATCGAGCAGTGGCTCGACCTCGACAGCGGCGACGACCGCGCCTACATCGCCGGCCCGGCCACCCGTGAGCGTCTCCACGAGGCGGCCGAGCGGTCGGTGCTGCACCCCGCCTACGGCCGTCCGCGCGGCTGGCAGCGCGCGTTCAACACCTTCGCCATGGCGTTCTCGATCGCCGGCCAACCCGCCACGGCCCACCAGCTCTTCTGCCAACTCGGCGACACGGTGACCAAGTCCCCGTGGGACTACCTCGACAACTCTCCCGCCGAAGCCTTTGCGACCTACCGGAACGCCGCCGCCCGCACCGCATCCTGAGCTGCCCGGATCCGCCGCCCCGAGCCTCCTTTCCCCACCGAACCGAAAGAGCCCCGACCAGGTGTCACCGACCGACCGCACCCAGAACACCACCTCCGGCACGGCGCCCTCCACGCACACCTTCCAAGTCGACCTGCGCGGCGTGGTGGACCTGCTCTCCCACCACCTGTACTCCAGCCCCCGCGTCTACCTGCGGGAGCTGCTCCAGAATGCGGTGGACGCCATCTCCGCCCGCCGGGCACTCGACCCCGACGCCCCCGCCCGGATCACCATCCGGGCGGACGAGGACCTCACCGTCACCGACACCGGAGTCGGCCTCACCGAGGCCGACGTGCACACTTTCCTCGCCACCATCGGACGCAGTTCCAAGCGCACCGCCCAAGGCGGCTTCGACAACTCCGGTCTGTCGGCCGCCCGCGCCGACTTCATCGGCCAGTTCGGCATCGGCCTGCTCGCATGCTTCGTGGTGGCCGACGAGATCACGGTCGTCAGCCGCTCCGCCAAGTCTCCGGACGCCCCCGTCGTCGAGTGGCGCGGCCACTCGGACGGCCGTTACACGATCGCCACCCTGCCCTCCTCCGCGAAGCCCGAGCCGGGCACCACCGTTCGGCTCACCCCGCGCTCCGACGCCACCCAATGGACCAGGCACGGCCAGGTCGTCGAGCTCGCCCGGCACTACGGCAGCCTGCTGCGCCACGAGGTCACCGTCACCGACGCCCGGGGCGACGTCACGCACATCAACGCGCCCGCGCCGTGGGAGGTCCGGCACGGCTCGCCGCTCGCCCGCCGTGAAGCACTGAACGCCTACTGTCGCGACACCTTCGACTTCACCCCGCTCGACACCATCGAGCTCGACCTGCCGCTGGTCGGCCTGCGCGGCGCGGCGTACGTGCTGCCCGACGCCGCCCCGCCCTCCCGGCGGGCCGGCCATCGGGTCCACCTCAAGGGCATGCTGGTGTCGGACCAGGCCGACGACCTGCTGCCCGAATGGGCGTTCTTCGTGCGCTGCGTCGTCGACGCGGACGGGTTGCGTCCCACCGCCTCGCGTGAGGCCCTGTACGCGGACGACACCCTCGCCGCCGTCCGCGACGCGCTCGGCGCGCGGATCCGGGACTGGCTCACGGGCCTGTCCGCGAGCGACCCGGCCCTGCTGCACCGCTTCCTCGGCATCCACCACCTCGCCGTCAAGGCACTCGCCCGTTACGACGACGACCTGCTGCGGATGCTGCTGCCGTGGCTGCCGTTCGAGACCACCGACGGCAACGTCACCCTTGACGAGTTCGCCCGCGCCCACCCGGTGATCCTGGTGGCCCGCACCGTCGAGGAGTTCCGCCAGGTCGCGCCCGTCGCAGGCGCCGCCGGTCTCGGCGTCGTCAACGGCGGCTACACCTACGACAGCGATCTGGTGCACCGCCTGCCCGAGATCCGGCCCGGCACGTCCGTGGCCGACCTCGATCCCGGCACCGTGACGGCCCACCTCGACGCCGTCGACCCGTCCGCCGAGCTCGCCGCCGCCGCGTTCCTCGCCACCGCACGCGAGGTCGTCGGCCGCTTCGACTGCGACGTCGCCCTGCGCAGCTTCCACCCCGCGAGCGCCCCCGCCCTGCTGCTCGACAACCGAGATGCCCGGCACGAGCGCACCCGCGCCCGACTGGCCGACGAGGCCGACGGCCTGTGGGCGGACATCCTGGGCTCGCTGCGCGCCCAGGTGCCACGCGCGCAACTCGTCCTCAACCACCTCAACCCACTGGTCCGACGCGCCGCCTCGATCACCGACAAGGAACTCGCGGTCATCGCCGCCGAGGCGCTCTACGGGCAGGCCGTCCTGCTGACCCGCCGCCCGCTGACCGCCGGTGAGAGCGCCTTGCTCAACCGGTCCTTCATCGGCCTGCTCGACCACGCCATGCTCGGCCGCGAGACGGCCGACCCGCACAAGGAGTCCTGATGACGGACACCCCCGAGGCGCTCGCCGACGCGCTGCGCGCCAACGACGCCCGCCCCTACGGGCGCCCGCGCACCGTCACCGCCGAGGACCTCGCCGAAGCGGCCGAGCAGTTCCCCGACCGCCGCGACCTCCAGGTCCTGGCGCTGATGGACCTCATGGAGGCCTACGAGTACGACGGAGAGCCCCGCAAGGCCCCGGTCGTGTTCGCCCGCATCCTGAAGCTGTGGGACACCCACCCCGACGACTTCAGCGAGTGGGCCCGCGCGCAGGTGTTCTGGCGCTTCAAGTGGGTCGCCTCCGCCCTCGTCTCCACCCCGGACGTGCCGCTCGCGGCGATCGAACGCTGGCACGGAGAGATGCGTTCCCGGTACGAGGCCGCCGGACACGACCTGCAGCCGTACTACGCCCGGCTTTTCCGTCTCGCCTCGCACATCGGTGTGGGTGTCGAGGACGCCTTCGACCTGTGGGTGACCCGTCCGCGCTCGCAGATGAGCGACTGCACGGCCTGCGAGATCCGGGCCCGGGCCCGCCACCACGTGCGCCGCGGCGACGACGCCCGTGCGCTGGAGGAGTGGCAGCCCGTCCTGACCGGCGAAAGCACCTGCTCCGAGGAGCCCTGGACCAGCCACGCCGCCGCCCTCCTGCCGCTGCTGCGCCAGGGCCGGCTGGACGAGGCCCGTTCCAGCCACCTCGTGGGCTACCGCGCAGCCCGAGGCAAGTCCAGCACCGCGACCCAGATCGGCGAGCACCTGGAGTTCTGCGCGCTGTCCGGCAACGAGCCACGCGGGCTCGAGATCCTTGCCGAGAACCGTGCCCTGTTCGCCGGCCAGGGCGATCCGCTGTCCTTCCTCGGCCTCCTGACCGGCACGGAGCTCCTGACCGCGCGACTCACCGCACAGGGCCACGGCGAGCTGCCGGCCGCCGGCCCCGCCGGTCGTACCTGGACGGTCGCGTCCCTGCACGCCCATGTCCGGGCCGAGGCCGAGGCGCTCGCCGCCCGCTTCGACACCCGCAACGGCACCACCGCCGTAGGCGAGCAGCGGCTCGCCCGGCTCGCCCGTCAACCGCTGGTCGACCAGCCGCTCGCGCTCGGGGTTCGTACCGTCACCCAGGTGCCTGCCACCGCCGTCCCGGCACCCCGCCCCGAGGCCGAGCCCGTCCCGGAGGACTTCACCACCCTCGTGCTCCGCGCCCGCGAACTCGACCGCCTGGACCACCCGGACGCCCATACCCTGTGGGAACGCGTGGCCTCCGTGATCAGCGCCGACGGCTACATCCACGCCGAAACGCCGGAGGTCGGCCCGATCGAGCGGCTCCAGGGCGACCTGGCCGACGAGCGCGCCCAGCGGGCCTTCGAGCGCGAGGACTGGCGGGCCGCCCACCCCGAACTCCTCGCCGCCGCCGACCTGTACGAGCGGGCCGGGCTGCCCGGCCGGGCACTGGTGATGCGCACCCGGGCGCTCGTCGCCCACCTCGGGCACGAGGACGACGCCCGGCCCGACTGGCCCGCCCTCGACGAAGCTCTGCGCGACGCCGAACGGCTGGATGCCGAGGACCGCCTGGCAGTCATGCACAGCTTCACCTACGCGGCCTACCGAGAGCTCAGCGATGCGCTGCCCGAGCCGTCCGACGAGGTCGCCGCCCGGTTCGAGAAGGCCCTCGCGGCGTACCGCGACGAGAGCATCGCACTGGGCATCCCGCACCGGATCGCCACTGCCCGCCAGTACACCGCCGACATGGCGGCCCGCCAGGGGCGCCTCGACGAGGCCCGGACCGAACTCGTCGCAGCCCTGGATCAGCTGGAACAGAACGCGCTGCCGTGGCGGACGGCCCGCCCGCTGGGGCTGCTCGGCCAGGTCGAACTGGTCCGCGGCGAACCGGCCCGGGCGATCGAGGTCCTGAACCGGGCTCTGGCCACGGCCGCCCGCTGGCACGACACCGTCTTCCCCCACGGTCCGACGCACCTGATGCTTGGCCACGCATGCCAGCACACCGGCGACCCGGCAGGCGCCGCCCGATCCTTCACCGAAGCCGCTGCCCGCTTCGACCGCGACGGCGCGGCCGAGGAGGCGGCTGGCGCGCGCGTCCAACTCGCCTCGGTGCTGAACGAGAGCGGACGGGTCGCCGACGCCGTCGCCGTACTGGAGTCGGTGCTGCTGGAGGCCGAAGCCGCGAGCTTGGACGAGCGGCAGCGGGCGCAGGTCCGACTCGATCTGGCACGCGGGCTGATGGCACTGGAGGAGTACCGGGAGGCCGCCGAGGAGTACCTGCGGCTCGCCGAGCAGGTGTCCGCCTGGGAGGACGGCCAGGACATCCACACCATGGTCGCCTGCGAGGCCACGCTCGCTCTCGCCGAAGCCGGCCGCTGGGACGCCGCGGAGACCGCCTGCGAGCGTGCCCTCGCCGCCCACGCGCTGGCACCGCGCGCCGACCAGGTCTGCGGCATGCTCCAGCAGTTGGCCCGCCTGACCATGCAGGCTCGTGGCACCGACGGCCTGGAGGACACCCTGGCCCGTCTCGAGCTGGCCGACGAGGTGAACCGGCGTGCCGAGGCCGCCGGCCACGCGATCACCGCCTGGTACCAGCGCGGGGTGGGCCACTACGAGCGCGCCCGCGCCCTCGCCTTCGCCGACCGCTCCGAGGAAGCGCTGGCCCAGGCCGAGGCCGCGATCGCCGCCCACGAAGCCGGCGGCAAGGAGGGCGAGGAGCCCCGCGCCGAGGCACTGCGAATGGCCGCCCTGATCGAGGGCCGCAGTCTCGGCCGCACGGACGCCGCCCGGACCCGACTGGCCGCCGGCATACGGCGCTGTGAGCAGGCCGGACTGCCGGAGGCAGCACGCGTCCTCGCCGCCCTGAACGACCGCCTGGCCGAGGAGACCACGGACGGCTGAGCCGGTCCGCGGTAGCGGCACCACGACGACGGCCGGGGCCCCGTGGCGACCCCACCCGGGGACCCGGCCGGACAGCGCCGACCGTCACGCGACCAGGTCCCGGCCGCTACGACGACGACTCGGCGGAGACGATCGAGAAGATCTCGCGCAGGCGAGGCGGCCTCCCGGGCCGACCGGCTCCGGCGCGCCTCCCAGCGGCGCGCCTCCCACCGGGGCGATGCCGCCTCACGACGCGGCGGTCAGGCGGGATCGGCCACGGGGCATGGGTAAATCCTGGCCGGCACGGGAGCGCTCCCATCCAGGCACTCCGGACGGTCCGTCGAAGCTATCGAAATTGCCTCTGCACAAGGGATTACGTGAACGAGATCGGCTCGCTACGATCGGCCCCGGTCATGCGGGAGCGCTCCCACAGCGGTTCGTCCCTCGCCCTCGCCCCTGCTCCCCCGCGGACCACCCGATCCAGGCCCTCTCCCACCCGAGAGCAACACGGAGGACCCCAGTGAGCACCTCCCCCGGCATCCGCCGTGCCGCCCCTGCACCCGGCACGCACACCGCCCGCACCGCGCCCCGCCGGCGCGCCGCCGTCCTCGCCCTGGCAGCCGGCGCGACCGCCGCCGCCGTGGTGCTGACCGGCCAGACCGGTGCGACCGCCGCCGTCCAGGGCAGCCTGCCCGCGAGCACGCAGTTCTACAGGGACCCGACCTCCCAGGTCGTCAAGTGGGCAGCCGCGAACCCCAACGACTCCCGCACCCCAGTGATCTCCAAGCGGGTCGCCAGCCAGCCGCAGGGCATTTGGTTCGCCAACTACAGGCCGGACACCATCACCTCCGACGTCCGCACGGTCACCTCGGCCGCCGCCTCGGCCGGACAGGTGCCGGTGCTGGTCGCCTACATGATCCCCAACCGGGACTGCGGCGGTGCCTCCGCCGGCGGCGCCCCCGACCTCGCCGCGTACGACGCGTGGGTCACCAAGTTCGCCGCGGGCCTCGGCAGCGGCCGGTCCGTCGTCGTCCTGGAGCCCGACTCGATCGCGCTCACCACCTGCCTCTCCTCCTCCGAACTGGCCGGCCGCTACGCCTCGCTCTCCCGAGCGGGCGCCGCCATCCACGCCGCCGCGCCGAACGCGAAGGTCTACTACGACGCCGGCCACTCCGCCTGGAACAGCGCCTCCGAGCAGGCCAACCGCCTGCGCAGTGCGGGCGCCGTCACCAACGGCGACGGCTTCTTCAGCAACGTCTCCAACTTCAACGCCACCGGCAACGAGGTCGCCTTCGCGAAGAACGTCCTCTCGGCGCTCGGCAACCCGTCGACCATGCATGCCGTCATCGACACCAGCCGCAACGGCAACGGCCCCGCGGGCAGCCAGTGGTGCGACCCCTCCGGCCGAAAGATCGGCAACTACCCGACGGCCGCGACCAACGACACCGCGATCGACGCCTTCCTGTGGGTAAAGCCCCCGGGCGAGGCGGACGGCTGCGCGGCGGCGGCCGGCCAGTTCGTGCCGGACATCGCGTACCAGCTCGCCGTCAACGCCGCCGACCCGGTCGGCCAGCCGTCCACCCCGCCGACCTCGCAGCCGCCGACGTCCCAGCCACCGACCTCGCAGCCACCGACCTCGCAGCCCCCGACGTCCCAGCCCCCGACCTCACAGCCGCCCACGGGCACCGCGAGTTGCGCGATCACCTACAAGGCCAACTCCTGGACGGGAGGCTTCACCGCCGACGTGACCGTCAAGAACACCGGCACCGCCGCGCTCAGCGGCTGGACACTCAAGTGGACATACCCCGGTGACCAGAGAATCACCAGCGCCTGGAACGCGACCGTCACCCAGTCCGGCGCGGCCGTGACCGCAACGGACCTGGGCTACAACGGCGGCCTCGCCGCCGGTGGTTCCACCAGCTTCGGCTTCCAGGGCACCTTCGCCACCAGCAACGCCGCGCCGACCGCCTACACCCTGAACGGCGCCACCTGCACGACGGCCTGACGCGCCGCCGTACCGTCGCGGGCCGTCGGGTCACTGAGCCTTTCGGCGTTGAAGCTCGAGGTTACGCGGTCGCATTCCGCGAGGGTGCCGTGCTTGCGCAGGTACACGAGCGCGGCCAGGGCCCGCTGGGAAGGCCGGAGCTTGCAGCGACGGCCACCCTCCCGGGTGACGACCAGCATCGTGACCCATTCAACGAGCGCGTGCGACAGGTCCAGTGCGGCAGGACAGGTAACCAACGCCGACCGCCCGGCGTCACCCGATCGGCGCCCACCCTGAAAACGCTCATTGTGTGGTGCTGAACGACGAGCCGGAGTTGTTGGCCCTGTTCGCCGACGTGCCGGCCCTCGACGAGGACGTGGTCCCGGGCCGTCGACGTCGGCGACGACATGGCCGCACTGTGGATCAGCGTGTTGCTCGACCACGGCCAGCACCTCGTCCACATACCCGGCCTGGCCGTCAACCGGGCCCCGGTCGGCTACCGGGGAATGGGCAAGACCGATGCCAGGGATGCCGCGGTCATCGCCGACCAGGCGCGAATGCACCAGGACCTGACCGTCCTGCGGCCGGATGACGAGCACGCGGTTGTACTGCGGATCCTCACCGGCCGGCGGGCCGACCCGAACGCGGACCGCACCCGCCGGATCAACCGACTGCGCGGCCGACTCACCGGCATCTTCCCGGCCTTGGAGCGGACACTTGACCTGGGCAGCCACAGCCACAGCACAGGGAGTCAGTGGCTTTCGTGACGTTTCTTGATCGGTTCCGCCCGTGGCGTCGGACCCTATCGCTCTTGGTGCGGCGAGACCTGGTTCGGGACGGCGGCGGCCGAGCGTCGGGGGCGAGGGCCGCGGGGGCGGGTCGGGACGGGCGGGGCCTCGGGCAGCAGGGCACACAGTTCGGTGGCGGCGCGGATGATGCGCTCGGGGAGTTCGGGGCCCGCCCAGTCGGCCGGGGTGGCGTAGACGCTGGTGGGGGTGAGGCGGGCGCCGAGGGTGGTGAAGAGTGGGCGCAGGGCGTGATCGAGGACCAGGCAGTGGCGCAGGGAGCCGCCGGAGGCGGCGAGCAGCACGGGGCGGCCGGTGAACGCGCCGGGGGCGGCGGTGTCCAGGAAGGACTTGAACAGGCCGCCGAAGGAGGCGTGCAGGATCGGGGTGGCTGCGATCACCGCGTCGGACTCCGCGAGGTGGTCCAGTGTGTCGGCCAGCGCCGGGGTGTGCAGTCCGGTGAGCTGGTGGTCGGCCAGGTCGTGGGCGAGGTCGCGCAGCTCGACGGTGTGCGTCACGGCGGTCACACCGTCGGTGGCGAGCCGGTCCAGGACCGCGTCGGTGAGGCAGTCGGCCAGGCGGCGGGTGGAGGAGGAGCCGCTCAGGCCGCCGCTGAGGACGGTCAGCTGCCGGGCGGGGCCGGGCGGAACGCTGAACGGCGGCATGGGCGGGGCCTCTCTGTCGGGGTCAGACGCGCAGGTCGAGGTACGGCTCCGCGTAGCGGGTGCGACCGCAGACGGTGAGCAGGACCGGGTACTCCCCCGCGGGCAGGCCGAGGAGGCGGCCGACCAGGTGCTCGTCGAAGGAGCGGGCCGGCCGGGCGAACCGGCCTTGTGCGGCGGCTGCGAGGCCGAGCCCGTGGGCCACCCAGCCGGAGGCGAGTTGCAGCAGGCTCCAGGCGGCGGGCCCCTGCTGCTCGATCAGCTGCTGCACGTCCGCCGTGAGGAACCACAGGGAGGAGGCGTGCCGTACGCCGCTGTCGTTGCCGGGTGCGAGGGGGTAGCCGAATCCCGCCTCGAGTTCTGCGGGCAGACCCTCGGCCCGGCGGACCAGGGCGAGCCCGCCGTCCGGTGCGGCCCGGTAGTGGCCGTCGGGCAGTCCTGCGGTGTGCTGGAGCACCACGTGGACGGACAGCGCGTCGCGGACCGCCGTCAGCGGCCCCGACGGCACCGGGACGCCGGCCCACGCTGCCAGCGATTCCACCTCGGCGGCCGTGCTGCTGCTCGGGCGGACGGAGAAGCCGGTGAGTGGGAGCGGCACGCGGCCTGCGCTGCGGTTCCACAGCACCTCCGCCCAGGACACCGGCCCCTCGGCGGGCTTGGGGAGGGCGGCGGCGGGAACGGGGACGGCGGCGGGGGCGGTACGGCGCGTCGCGGTGATCGGCGCGGAGCCGGTCAGGCTGGGGTGCGCGGCGGAGTCGGTGAGCAGCGCGTCGAGTTCGGTGGCCAACGGGCGGCGGGTGCCGGTCGGGCCGAACGGACCCGGGCCCGGTAGGCCGTGCAGGGTCGTCACCACCGGTGTCGACCAGCAGCCCGGTCCGGAGTCGGCGACCAGCTGCTCGGCGGCGGCCGGTTCGGTGCCGGTGGTCTGTACCGTCGCCGGGCAGTCGAACAGCTCGGCGGCGGTGAGCAGGGCGCGCAGGTTGATGCCGAGTTCCAGCTCGCCCAGCGCCCGCCGCAGGATGCCGTACGGCGTGGGCAGGTCGGTCAGCCGGCCGGCCAGCACCACGCGTATCGCCGAGTCCGGTGGCCGCAGCTCCGGCGGCACTTCGGCGTCGAGGGCCACCAGGGCGTGCCGGTAGAGGTCGAGGTATCCGGCCGGGCCGTCGGTGCCGACCACCAGCGCGTGGACCGGGAACTTGCTGCGCACGGACGCCACCGTGCGGTGGTCGTTGGCCGGGTTCGACGGTTCGCGCCGCTGCATGCCGAGCGCGGCCACCAGCAGGTGCCCGAGCAGAGGCGCGTCCGCTGGTCGCTCCGCCCTCCGGCCGCCGCCGAACGGGAGGTCCTGCAGCAGCCGGAAGGTCCCGGCGGGCAGCGGGTGGAGCTCTTCGCCGCGGGCCGCCGCGGGCGGCAGGAGAGCGGTGGTGGCGATCCGCTCGTCCACCGCGATCGGGTCCAGCAGCAGCCCTCGGAGAGGGCCCTGGGCGAGCGCGAAGCGCAGCACCTCGGGTGCGGACGGGGGCTCGGGGGCGGAGGACATCCGGGGCTCCTCGGAGGTCGGGTCGGGGCGGGTCCGGGGCAGCGCGTCAGTGCAGGAGGAGCCGGGCGCAGGTCCACGGCAGTGGGCCGAGGACCGGGTCGGCGGTGAGGCTGCGCACCGTCACGCGGTGTTCGGCGAGCAGCCCGTTCAACGTGCGGGTCAGCGCCACCTCGGTGAGGTGTTCCACGCACCAGGTGCCGGTCGGCGGGTGGGTGCCGCCGGTGGTCTCGGCGGTGAACAGCGTCCCGAGGACGGCGTAGGCGGCCGACGCCGGGCTCGGGCCCCACTCGGCGGCGAGGAGGCCGCCGTACGGGGAGCGGGCGGTGGCAAGGTGCCATGCGCCGTCGCCCAGTTGGTGGAGCGCCAGGTCGAAGTGCCGTCCGTGGTAGTCGGTGAGGGCGCTGTACAGGGCGCGGGCGGTCGGATGTTCCAGGGCGGTCGGCGGGAGGGTCCGGCCGGGAGTGGCGAGGGTCAGCGGTGCCAGCGCGCGGAGCAGGCCGTCGAGGGTGGCGTGTGCGGGAGTGGTGCCGGCGCAGGCGCGTTCCGCCGGATCGCCGGTGGCTTCCTGCCCCGCGACGTCGACGTGGGAGCGCAGCAGGGCGAGCAGGGCGTGGCGGCGGGCAGCGGCTTCGTCCTCGCCCCAGCCGGTCAGCGGTGCAGCTGCAGGCGCGAGGACCGGTCGCAGGGTGACGGCGGCGATCGGTCGGCGGTGTTCCGGCCCGGCCGGGTCGAGCCACCGGCCCAGGCCGCGCCACGGCTCGGTCAGGACGGCCGGGTCGGTGTCCCCGGGCGGCTCGTCCGGATCGGTCGGCTGCCAGGAGGCCGTGGCCGTCCGGTCCGGGAGGGGTACGGCGGTGACCTCGGCGGTCGGTCCGTGCACCACCAGCATCCCGTCGACGGGCGCCAGGCCGGTGATCCGGTCGACCACGCGACGGGCGGCCAGCGAGCCGGCGAGGACCGCGCCCACGGGCATCGGCGCCGGCCCCTGCGGCAGCACCGCCAGCCAGCCCGCCACCCGTCGGACCGCCGCCCGGAACCCGGCGACCTGCGCGGGCTCGTCCAGCACCGGTCCGACGACGGCATGCCCGGACCCGACGGAGACGGGCAGCAGGGCGCCGGGCGCGCCGGCCCCATCGGCCGTCAGCGGCCCGATGCCGGGCTCCGGCGAACCCGCCGGCCGGTCGGGCGCCGGGGATCCGGTGGGGCCTGCCGCGGACGGCGCCACCTGTTCGGGAGGCGCTGGTGGGCCACCGGCGGCAGATCGGCGGACCGTCAGCGGTTCGCCGGTGCCCGGCCCGTGCGCCGCCTGCCCATCGGCCGTGAGGGGCCCGTCAGCGGTCGGGGCCACCGGCAGCGCCTGCTCGGCGTCCGTCAGGATCTGCACCGTGACATCCGCCGACCGGTCCTCCCCCGCGGCGGTGCCGACGGCGAGGCGGGTGAGCGAGCGGGTGGCGGCGTCCGCGGCCGGGCCGGTGCCGGTGACCGCCACGGGCGTGCGGCACAGGCGCCGGTACAGGTCGTACGGCTGATCGGCGTGCTCCTCCAGGTGCGCGACGATCTCCTCGTGCCGCGGGTCGGTCGGCGGCGGCCCGCCGGCCGCGTCCAGGTCGAGGAGCAGCCCCCGATCGGCCAGGACGCGGAGCAGCGGGACGAGCAGCGACCCGCCCGGTCCGCCGGCGAGCTCGGACGCCTCGACGCCGTCGGTCAGCGGGCCCAGTCGGCGGTCCAGTGCCTCGAACAGCAGGGCTGGGCCTTGCACCACGAAGGCGGCGCCGTGGAAGGAACAGTGCAGGCCCTGCGGGACCGGGGCGAAGTGGCAGCCGGGCCGGAGCTTCAGGCGGGTCACCTGGGTCGGCCCCCGCAGTCGATCAGCCAGGGCTCGGCGGTCGGGACGGCGGGGCCCAACAGGATGCGCCCGAGCCGGGGCCGTTCGGGGCGCTGGGCCGGCAGGTCGATGCGCAGGCGGGTGGCGCCGGAGAGCCAGGCGGCGATCTGGATCGGCGCGGGCAGCTGCCACGCCGGGCGCGCGGGCGGGCAGGGCACGGTGAGCGGTCGGCCGTCCTGGTCGGTGACGGTGAGGGTGTCGGTGTCCGGCCGGTGGCTGAGGCGGGCCTCGTACCAGCGGTACGGGGCTGGGTCGGCGGGTTCGCCCGCGGTGCCCGCGCCGAGGAGGAGGAGCGAGCCGTCCTGCGGGGCGGTCAGGAGCTGGTAGCCGCCGTCCGGTTCCCGGAATCGGGTCGGCAGCTCGGGGACGGGGCCCGGGGCGGCGCCGGAGAGCCGGGCGGCGAGGTCGGCGGTGGCGCGGGCGGCGAGCAGCGCGGCGAGGGAGCCGTCGGCGGGGCCGAACTCCTCGGCGCCGTCGGTGTCGAGCATGCCGGACCGGCGGTGCACGACGGTGAGCAGGTCGGCGGCGCAGTCGACCAGCGATGCCGTGCCCCCGTTGCCGTGGCGGTCGGTGAACGCGACGGTGAGCAGCGCCCGGATGTCGTGGCCGCGGTCGAGCAGGCCGAGCAGCGGGAGCAGTGCGGCGAGGTCGGCGAACGCCTCGGCATACCCCTCCGGCGGTGCGTCGAGCACGTGGCGCCGGGCGGGTGCAGGGTCGGCGCCGGGGTGGGCGTCGGCGGGGTGGCCGAGCAGCAGTCCGCTGCCGAGGCCCGCGGTGACGGCGGCCTCGGCACGGTCGGGCCCGAGCCGGCGGGCCAGTGCGGCGGTCAGCCGGTCGCGGTCGGCCGGGCCGAGGGCGCTGAACGCGACCAGGGTGCGGACGGTGGCGGTGGCGGTGACGGCGAGGCTGCGGGTCCGGTCCGGTGCGGCGACCCGGTAGCGGACCTGGCCGTCGCGGAGTACGGCGGTGGGGTTCAGCGCGACGGACTCGGCGGCGATCAGGCCGGCGGCGGTCGTCCCGTTCACGGCGGTCGTGGTGTTCACCGGGCAACCCCGGGGAACTGCGGGCGGACCTTCTCGACGAACAGTTCGGTGCTGCGCAGTGCAGCCGCGCCGCCGAAGTCGCCGAAGTCGGCCTGCCAGAGCAGTCCGTCGACGTTCATCCGCTCCTGGAAGCGGCCGATCTGCTCGGCCACGTGCTCGGGCGAGCCGACGATGGCGCTGCCGTTGGCGCGCAGGTCCTTGGCGGTGAGGGTGCGGATGGAAGCGGCCAGGCCGGTGTACTGGTGGTAGTCCTTGGAGACGGTCTCGTCCCACGGGTCGAGGGCCGAACTCCACACCTCCAGGTACCGGTTGAGGTGCGGGTCGGCGATGGCCCGGGCCTCCTGGTCGGTCTCGGCGACGACCAGCGGCAGGCTGGCCATCACGCGCGGCGCGGAGTCCGGGTGGTGCTCGGCGTAGGTCTTCCGGTACAGCTCGACCATGCTGTTGTCGAGTTCGCGGCCGGTGGGCGTGATCAGCAGGCCGTGGCCGAGTTCGGCGATCCGGCGGAAGCTCTCCGGGGACTGGACGGCGGCGATCCACAGCGGCGGGCCGTCCTGCTGGGTGGGGCGGGGCAGCACGGTGGCGTTGCGCAGGGTGAAGTACGGGGTCTGCTCGTCGACGCCCTCCTCCTTGAGCATCCGCGCGACGGCGGCGACCACCGCCTCGAAGCGGGCCCGGCTGCCGTCCATCGGCACGTCGAAGGCGTGGAACTCGTGCGGCAGGTAGGCCCGGGCGAAGCCGATCTCCAGCCGGCCGTGGCTGATCGCGTCCACCATGGTGATGTACGAGGCGAGTTGGACGGGGTGGTGGAAGACCGGGAGCACGCAGCCGGTGATCAGCCGGATGTCGGTGGTCTGCGCGGCGACGGCGGTGAGGAAGGTGAGCGGGCTGGGGCAGTAGCCGCCGTAGGGGTGCAGGTAGTGCTCGGTCATCTTCACGTAGTCCAGCCCGGCCCGGTCGCCGTACCGGGACAGGGCCAGCACCTCGTCGTAGTACGCGGCGGGCGACTTGGTCTGCGGGGTGGAGTCGGGCAGGAAGGACAGGCCGAAACGCACGGGGGTACCTCCGGGGGCGTGGGGTGAGGGTTCAGGGCTGCAGGACGATGCCGGTGAACGCGCCGGGATCGAGGTGGACGCGGGCCGCCTCGGCGACCTGGTCGACCGTCACCTGCGCGAGGGACGCGGGGAAGGCGGTCAGCCACGCCGGGTGCAGGCCGTGCACGGCGGCGTCGAGCAGGGCGTCGGCCAGGCCGATCTGGGTGGCCAGGGAGATCGACCGGATGCCCGCGCTGTACCCGGCGGCGGCCCGGACCTCGGCCGGGGTGGGCG
Organism: Kitasatospora sp. NPDC048365; assembly: GCF_043200835.1. Lineage (NCBI taxonomy): Bacteria > Bacillati > Actinomycetota > Actinomycetes > Kitasatosporales > Streptomycetaceae > Kitasatospora > Kitasatospora sp. NPDC048365. The sequence goes on along the minus strand of NZ_JBICYJ010000054.1, from coordinate 17,614 downwards.
GCCGGTCTCCGCTGAGCCGGGCGAGAACGGCGAAGGTGCGCTCCAGCGACTCGTCCCGGTGCCGGGGGTCGACGCCGAACTGGACCAGGTTGACGGCGGTGGTGCCGATCTCGTGGGCGGCGCAGCGGGCGCTGTACGCGTAGCCGGCCTCTTCGCGCAGCGAGCGGACCAGCCGGGAGGAGAAGTAGCCGGCGAAGACCAGTTCGGCCAGGTGCAGGGCGGCGAAGCCGGGGTCGGTCCGGGGCAGTGAGGGCGCGGCGAGCCGGGCCTCGGCCTGCCGCAGGCCGGGCATCCTGACGTCGGCGACCGGGCCGCCGGTGACCTGCGGCGGGCTTGCCATCTCGCGGGCCGGGCCGGGGCCGGTCCAGTCGGCGAGGGCCCGCGCGGCGGCGTCCAGGGCCTGCTCGGGCACCAGGTCGCCGACCAGGACGAGGGTGGAGCCCTCGGGGAGCAGGCCCTCGGCGCGGCGGCGGGTCAGGGTGTCCACGGTCACCGCGCGGACCGGCTCGGCGTCGGGGGTCTCCCGGGCGGCCGGGTGGTCGCCGAAGCAGTGCCGCAGCAGCGCGGAGCGGCCGGCGTACTGCGGCATCCGGCCGGCGAGTGCGACCCGCTGGAGCAGCCGGGCCCGTTCGGCCTCCACCTCGGCCGTCCGGAAGGCGGTGCCGGTGAGCAGGTCGGCGAGCAGGTCGAGCAGGGTCGGCAGGCCCTCGCTCAGCAGCCGGGCGGTGACCTTGAGTCGCTCCGGCCGGGCCTCGACCCGCAGGCTGCCGCCGTACTCGGCGAGCACCTCGTCCACGGCGGCGCGGTCGCGGCGGGCCGCGCCGCAGGTCAGTGCGGCGGCGAGCAGTTCGGCCTCGGCCGCGTGCTCGGCGCTGTCGCCGCCGAACGGCAGGGCAAGGCGGAGTTCGACCACCGGGACGGCGGCGCGCCGGGCGGCGAGCACCCGCAGGCCGTTGGGCAGGGTGAGCTCGCGGTACTCGATCGGCCGCGCGGCCGCCGGGGGCGGCACCACGGGGACGGCGGGCGCGGCGGTGTCGTGTCCGGACGTCATGGGGGCGGTGGTCACGGGCGGCCTCCGGCGGGTTCGACGGTGAGGACGGCCGGCGGGCAGGCGGCCAGGGCCTCGGCGGCGGCCCGGACCTGCCCGGCGTCGACGGTGGCGAGCAGCCTGGGCAGCTCGGTGACGAGTTCGGCCCGTCCGAGCAGTACGTCGAAGGCGGCGGCGCGCCGGGCCCGGGCGGCGACCGGGTCGGTCTCGCTGTACCAGGCGGCCCGCAGGCGCCGTACCGCGCGGGCGAGTTCGGCCTCGTTGAAGCCGTCCGGCACGGCGAGCAGGTCGAGCTGGTGCCGGATCAGGTCGGCGACCTGCCCGGGGGTGCTGCCGGGTGCGCAGACGGCGGTGGCGACCAGTGCTTCCGGGTCGCGGGCGTCGAAGGCCTGCCCGGTGAGCGAGGGGAGCACGGCGGCCTGGGCGGCGTGCCCGTCGCGGACCAGGGTGCGGCGCAGCCGGCCGTGCTGCGGGTCGCCGAGCAGGGCGGCGACCAGGAGGGCGGCCAGGTGCTCGGGGGTGCCGGGCGCGGGGCAGCGCCAGCCGACGGCGACCGCGGCGGCGGGGGCGAGCGGGTCGGTGAGGGTGTGGGTCCGCTCGGCGTCGGGCAGCCGTTCGGGGCAGTCGCGGCGCGGCGTACGGGGGCGGGCGGGCAGCGCGCCGAAGTGCTTCTCGGCCAGGTCGAGCGCGTGCTGCGGGTCGAAGGCGCCGCTGATCGCCAGGACCGCGCTGCCCGGCGTGTAGTGGTCGGCAAAGAACCGCTCGCACTCCTCGGGGGTGACGCCGCTGAGCGTGCCGGTGTCGCCGTAGCCGTTGTGAGCGTTGGCCTCCTCGTGGAAGAGCACCGGCGGCAGGGTGAACGCCGGGAAGCCCCCGTACGGGCGGCCGAGGAAGTTCTGGTTGATCTCCTCGGCGACCACCGCGACCTGGTTGGCGATGGTCTCCGGGGTGACCCGGGGGCCGCGCATCCGGTCGGCCTCCAGGAACAGCACCAGTTCCAGCGCCTCGGCGGGCACCACCTGGTAGTAGCAGGTGTGGTCGCGCTGGGTGACGGCGTTGAAGGCGCCGCCGGCGGCCTGCACCCGCTCGGCGTGGGCGAGCTTGGGCAGCGTGGAACTGCCCTGGAACATCAGGTGCTCGAAGAGGTGGGCGAAGCCGGGGCGGGCCTCGCTGCGGTAGCCGACGTCGTAGGCGACCGCGACGGCGACGGCCGGGACCTCGGGGTCGGGCAGCAGGACGACGGTGAGCCCGTTGCCGAGCCGGTGGCGCAGCAGTTGCCCGGGGGCGGGCGGCGCGGTGGTGCCGAGTGGCACGGGAGTCCCTCTCTGTCAGCAGTTCGGCTCTGCGGCGGTCCGGTCCGCCGGAAGGAGGCTCTGTCAGCGGTCGGCGGAGCGGACCGAGCGCAGCCCGAACCAGACGGTGAGCGCGGCCAGGCCGAGCGCGACCGCCGCGCCGGTCAGGGTGCCGCTGGAGGCGAGCCGCCCGTCGAACAGCTCGCGCACCCCGGTGACCACGTGGGTCAGCGGGTTGGCCCGGGAGAGCCCGGACAGCCAGCCGGGGGCGAGCGTCATCGGCAGCAGCACGCCGGAGAGCAGCAGCGTCGGCAGGGTGACCGCGTTGATCAGCTGCCCGAACACGTCCTCGGCGGGGATCCGCAGCGCCAGCCCGTACGACAGCGCGGACATCGCGAGGCCGAGTACGCACAGCAGCACGAACGAGAGCACCACGCCGGCGAGTGAGGCGCGCAGGCCGAGGCCGACGGCGCCGAGTACCAGCAGGCCGCCCTGGACGGCGTACACGACGGCGTCGCGCATCACCCGGCCGAGCAGCAGGCCGAGTTCGCCGGCGGCGGTGACCCGCATCCGGTCGAGGACGCCGGAGCGGATCTCGGCGATCACGCCGAAGCCGACGAAGGCGGAGGCGAAGACGCTCTGCTGGACCAGCAGGCCGGGGACGAACACCCGCCACGGGTTGGCGCCGAAGCCGGGCACAGCTGCGAGTTTGGCCAGCAGCGGGCCGAACAGCACCAGGTAGAGCAGCGGTTGGATGAGGCTCATGACCACCCAGGCGGGGTTGCGCAGGGTGAACCGCAGCGAGCGGCGGAAGATGATGAGGCTGGTGCGGAGGGTGTTCATCGGGCCACCGCCGAAGCGGCGACGGGGGCGGGACGGTCCTCGCGCAGTGAGCGGCCGGTGAGCCGGAGGAAGGCGTCCTCCAGGCTGGGCCGCTTGACCTCGACCGAGCTGAGCGCGACTCCGGCCGTGTCCAACGCCTTGAGCAGTTCGGGCAGTCGGCGCTGCGCGTCGGCGCAGTGCAGGTGGACGCGTTCGGCGGTCACGTCCGGCCGGCAGTCGGGCAGGACCCGGGCCGCGGCAGCGGCGCAGTCGCCGACCTGCTGCGTCTCCAGGATGATCACGTCGCCGCCGATCTGGTCCTTCAGCGCTTTGGCGGTGTCGGCGGCGACGATCTTCCCGCCGTCGATGACCAGGATCCGGTCGCAGAGCCCGTCGGCCTCCTCCAGGTAGTGCGTGGTGAGGAAGACGGTGAGGTTCTGTTCGGCGCGCAGGGCCCGCAGATGCTCCCACAGGTTGGCGCGGGACTGCGGGTCGAGTCCGGCGGTCGGCTCGTCGAGGAAGAGCACCTTCGGCCGGTGCACCAGGCCGAGGGCCAGGTCGAGGCGGCGGCGCTGGCCGCCGGAGAGCCGCCCGCACGGGCGGTCCAGCAGCTCGGTCAGTTCGAAGCGCTCGGCGCTCTCGGCGGCCCGCTCGGCGGCCTGCGCCGCCGTCATGCCCTGCAGCCTTGCCTGGGTGCGCAGTTCGTCACCCGCGCGGTGGTCGCCGCCGGATCCGCTCTGCCCGACGTAGCCGATCTGTCGGCGCACCTCCGCCCGCCGGCGCACCACGTCCAGCCCGGCGACGGTGGCGGTGCCGGAGGTGGGGCGCAGCAGGGTGCACAGCATCCGCACGGTGGTGGTCTTGCCGGCCCCGTTGGGGCCGAGGAAGCCGACGGCCTCGCCCTCGGCGACCGACAGGTCGACGCCGGCGACGGCCTCCATGGGGCCCGAGCGGGTGCGGAAGCTGCGGGTCAGTCCCTGGGCTTGGATCACGATGGCTCCGATTCTGAGCGGGGTGCCCGGCCGGATCGGCGGAAGGAGGGCCGCGGCCGCAGGTGCGCCGCCAGGCCGATCACCGACTCTGCGAGCTCGGCACCGATGCCGTCCAGAGCGGACGGGGACCCGGAGAGGTCGTTGGCAGCAAACTGCAAGCGGGAAATGACCGGTTTGCTCCGTTCCGGTTGCCGACGGCGCCCCCACGAACCGTCAAATCCGGTTCCTGATCGCGTCAAAACCCTTCATCGGACGGCAACTTGATGCCGCGCCAGCCGCTTGCCGGTTCGATCTCCCGAGCCGGAAGCTGATTGTCGTTGCGAGGACGATCGGCGTCCTCGAACGAACCGAGAGGAAATCGCCATGAGCATCGACTTCGGCGCCTTCGACGTCACCGAGCTCGAGGTCCTGGAGGCCGGCGACGGCGTCGCGCTGCCCGACATGGGCGCGTCCATCGTCATCATCTACCCGACCGTCACCCCCGACGGCGAGGAGGTCCTCGGCGAGGCCGACCTGAACGGCATCTCCGGCTCGCTGTCCACCTCCTGCTGCTGACCCGGCCCAACAGCTGAGGCGCTGACGATCCGTCAGGCGGAACGAATTCCGCACTGAGGACGGACGGGGACGGCGCCACCGAACAGCCCATCGGCCACCTGCGAACGACCGCGCGGTCTCAGCCGCACCGGTCGCCTCGCGTACCTCCGGGAGACACGCCATGGACACCATCGGCCCGGGCACGGCCGTACGTATCACCGACCATTCGGCGCAGCCGCGGGACCTGCTGCGCGCCCTGGACACGCCACTGAGGCAGCTCAGGGACGCGCAGCAGCTTCCCGTGGTGCACCTGCGCCGCGGCTGGCTGCACGGCTCGCACCTGCGGGTGCTGGTCCGCTCCTACCCGCACCGGCCGCCGGTGCTGGAGGAGTTCACCGAGCAGGCCGGCCGGGCCGCCTCCGCGCTCACCGCGCAGCCGCCCGCCGTGAACGACTACCTGCGCCGCGCCGAGCAGCTCGGCCGCTGGGAGAACCGCCGCGAGGACCCGCTGCCGCTGCACCCGCACGGCCACGTCGAGTCCGGACCCGACGAGGACGCGGCCCGCTTCTCCGCCCCGCTGCTGCTCACCCGCGACCTGATGGCCGACGCCTACCTGGACTCCGTCCTGGACACCGCCGCGCTGCCCGACGAGGACCTGCTGCCGCAGCTCGCCCGGATCCTCGCCCTGGTCGCCCGCTCCCACCCGCAGGGCTACCCCGTGGGCACCCTGGCCCTGCGCTCCCACGTCGAGGGCGTCTGCTCCGCCACCGGGAACCACACCGACCTGCGCGCGATCTACGCCCGGCGGTACCGGCAGGACGCGGAACGCTTCACCGAGGCACTCACCGGGCCGGTCGACAGCCCGCTGCTGGACGGCTGGGAGAAGGCACTGACCCGGATCTGGGGCACCGCCGAGGCGGCGTGCGCGCACGGCGTCCTCAACGAGGACGCCATCCACCAGGCCGTCGGCCCGATGGAGTACCCGCTCGGCAGGCCGGTGCGCAGCGAGTTCATCGCCGCGTACCTGGAGAACCGGCAGGCCGCCGAGCAGAACTACCGGCAGAACGCCTACCGGCTGCTGCTCAACACCCTCTACCCGACGCTGACCTGCTTCGGCATCACCCCCATGCAGCGCTACTACCTCTGCTACGGGATCGCCGAGGCGGCGGACGAGCTCACCGGGGCCACGTCGGTGGAACGGATGCGGGCCCGGCGCAGCCAGCTCGCCGCGTCCTGACCCCCTCCTGCCGGCGGCCACCGGCCCCGCTTCGCCTCCGTGCCCGCCCGCGCTCCGGTGCGGCCCGTCCCGGGCCCCGGACCCGCGGTCGGCGCCGCGCGCATCCGCCCGGCCCGCGCCGTCGCCAAGCCGCGTTCCCGCGCGCATCCGCGTTGCAGCGCGCCCCCGCGTTCCGTGGCGCACCCGCGTTCCGTAGCGCGCCCCCGCGCTCCGCAAGCGCACCCCGCTTTCCGTCGCGCAGCCGCGTTCCGCTCCCAGAGAGGCCGCTCCCGGTGCCCACCTTCGCCGTTCCCTCCCCCGCCGAACCCGCCGCGCCGCCTCGCCCGTCCGCGTCCGCCGGCGGCTGGGTGCTGGCCGACAGCGTGATGCTGCGGATCAACCCCACGCCCGGACGGCGGCTCGCCGCGCCCGAGCTGCGCACCGCGCTGACCGCGCTGGCAGAGTCCGAGCAGCGCTGCGCCCGGCTCGCCGACGCCGCGTGCGACAGCCTGTACAAGGCGATCGCGCACGCCGGGGGCACCGACCGGCACCGGCTGCTGCACCTGCGCCGTGCCGTGCACAACGACCGCGACCCCGGCCCCGGGCCGTGGCCCGAGCCGCTGCCCGAACCGGTCACCGCCTGGCTGGACGCCGACGACCGACGCCGGCTCGCCCGTACCGCCGTCCGGACCGGGCACGCCGCGTTCCTCACCCACGAGCGCGCCGCCTTCGCGGACGCGCTCGGCAGCGAGCCGTTCCAGCTCTCGCTGGCGCTGAACTCCCCGCAGGTCCTGGACGCGGTGCAGCGCTACCGCAAGGCCGCCGGTCGCACCTCGGCCCGCGACCGCAAGTCCGAGCGCGGACTGGTCCAGCACTGGACCCGGGCGGTGGTCCGGGTCAGCCCGCTCGCCCGGCTGACCGCCGTCGCCTTCGCCGAGTGGGCGGACAACGGTGTCCCCCTCGACCAGGCGCGCTTTGCCCGCCGGGACGCCCGCAGCGTGTTCGGGCTCGACCAGCCGCAGCTGTCCGGCCTGGTCAACGGCATCCTCCAGGCCCCCGAGCGGACCAGCCCGACCGTGCTCGCCCGCAATCCGATGCTGCGCGTCGAGGGCGACCGGATCCGCTTCCACCACCACAGCGACGGCCAGGGCCGCATGCTCGCCGCCGAGCTCAGCCGCGAGCTGACGGTGCTGCTCCGGCTCGCCGAGATGGGTCCGCTGACGCCGCAGGAGCTCGCCGCGGCCACCGCCGACCGTCTCGGCGTCCCCGTCGAGGCGGCCATCACGCTGATCACCGCCGCCGTCCGGGCGCAGATCCTGGTCCCCGCACCACTGCTGGACGAGCAGAGCACCACGCTGCTCGCCGACGCCACCGCCGCGCTCGCCACCGGCCACGGCCGGGCCGCCGAACTCCTCGACGGCATCGGCGCCGAACTCGCCCGCGCCGCCCGCGCCGCCGTGCCCGAACGGGTCGCCGCGCTCAGCCGGATCGAACGCGCCGGCCGCGAACTCAACACCCTCAGCGCCGTCCCGGTGCGGCTGCGGGTCAACGAGGACCACCTGCTGCCACCCACCCCGGTCAGCCCCGGCGGCCACGCCACTGCGCTCGGCGAACTGCCCACCGTCGGCCGCTTCCTGCACCTCTTCGACCGCCACCACGACGTACGCGCCCTGCTGGTCCGGGCCTTCACCGACCGCTTCGGCACCGGCGGGCAGGCCCCGCTGCTCGACCACGCCCCCGAGCTGGTCGCCGAGGTCCGGGCCCGGCAGCAGCGGGTGGAGACCGATCCGGCCGCCGCCGAGGGCGTCCTGGCACAGCTCCACCGCGCCCGCGCCCGCGCCGAGGGCGCCCTCACCGAGCTGCTGGAGCGATCCCGAGCCGACGGCCTGGCCGAGGCCCGGCTGACCGCCGCCGAACTGGCCGCCCTCGCCGACGGCCTGCCCGAGGAGTGCGCCGGGGACAGCCCTTCGTACGGCCTGCTGGTCCAGCCCGCCGGCGCGGGCCGGCTGGTGGTCAACGCCTGCTACCCCGGGTCCGGGCAGCTCACCACCCGCTTCCTGGACACCGCCGACCAGGACGGCGTTTTCCGCGACCGGCTGCGCGAGCGGCTCCACCGGCTGCACTCCGGGCGCGGCGAACAGCCGGTCGAGGACCACGGCCTGCACGGCAGCAACCTCAACCACCGCCTGCCGCTGCTGGAGCGCCGCCTCACCCCGCAGGACTGGGTCCGCGCCCGGCTGGTCCACGACCCCGCCACCGACCGGCTCGTCCTGCTGGACGGCGACGGGCAGCCGATCCGGGTGCTCTCGCTCGGCATGAAGTGGATCGACGCGCAGCCAGCCCCGCTGTTGGTCGCCGCCTGGCTGCACGGGCCCAGCCTGGTCGCCTTCGACCCGGTCGAGCGTGCCCACCGTACCGCCGCCCGCCCGCTCGGCGACACCGCCCCGACCGTGCGCTACCCCCGGCTGGTGGCCGGCGACTGCATCCTGCAGCGCCGCCGCTGGTACCCGGGCGAGGACCTGCCCGCGCCCACCACCCCGGTCGACGAGGTCGCCGACCTGCTCGCCCTCACCGCCTGGCGGGCCCGGCACGAGGTGCCCGAGCAGATCGTGGTCAAGACCCCGCTGTGGCGGCTGCCCGGAATGGCCCGCCCCGGCGAGGAGTCCGCCGCGCCGAAAATCGAGCAGATCATCGCCGCCCGCCGCCGCGAGAAGCCCCAGTACCTGGACCTCGCCAGCGCCCTGATGGTCCGGGTGCTGCCCCGGCTGATGGAGCGCCGCCACCGCGGCTGGTTCGAGGAAGCGCTGCCCGAGGTCCGCAACGGCGCGAACGCCTTCGAATGGGCGGTCGAGGTCGACCGGGAGGCCACCGCCCGATGAGAGTCAAGCTGCGGCCCGACACGCACTACGCGCCCGTCCCGCAGGGCCTGTACGTCGCACGGGGCGGCCGCGAGTTCGTCCTCGCCGGCCCGCCCGCCCTGTACGAACTGGTCGACGGCCTGCTCGGCCCGCTCACCGAGGGCGCCGACCTCGACCGGCTGACCGCCGCCACCGGCGACCCGGCAGCCCGGCCCGTCCTCGCCCACGTGCTGGGCCGGCTGCTCCGCCAGGACGTCCTGATCGACCTGGACGCCCTCACCGTCCCAGCGCCCGACCCGCGCACCTCGGCCGAGTACGCCGACGTACTCGCCCACCTGGAGACCCGCAGCGCCGACCCCTACCGGGACTTCGCCGTCCTGCTCGCCGCCACCGTCACCGTCCTCGGCGCCGGCCCGGCCACCCGCACCGCCGTCCGCACCCTGTGCAGCTCGGGTGTCACCGACCTGCCCGCGCAGGACGCCGACGGGCCCGCCCTCACCCTGCGCTCCGCCGGCTGGGCGGTCACCGTCCACACCGAGGACCGCTACGCCCTGCTCGGCGACGGCACGGAACCTGGCGCGCTCACCGGACGGATCGCCGCCTGGCTCGACGCCCGGCCGCACGAGGCCGCGCCCACCCCGCTCAGCGCCACCCTCGCCGGATCGCTGGCCGCCCACACCGCCCTCGACCGGCTGCTCGGCGGCCCCGGCCGCCCCGGCCCGCTGCTGATCCACGGCCCCCACCTGACGACCAGCCAACTCCCGCCCCTGCCCGCGCGGACCGGCCCCGAGTGGACCGTCCTGACCGAACCGCCCCGCAGCGCGGAGCCCTCCGGCGTCGCCGACACCGCCGTGCCGGACGCCGCCGCCGTCCTCGGCACGCTCGCCCCGCTCACCGCTCCCTGGACCGGACTCGTCGTCCCTGGCGACGACGGCCCACTGCCCCAACTGCCCGTCTCCCTCGCCACCGTTCGCCCGCTCGGCGGCGACCTGCTCGCGGCCTGGGGCCGCACCCGCGCCGCCGCCGTCCTGGGCGCCGTCCTGCACGCCCTGCGCGCCCTCGCCGACCGCGACTGCCCGCCCGGGACTCAGCACCCCACGTACTCCGTCCCCGCAGCCGGCAGCAGCCCGACCCGCTTCCTGCTGGACGGCGCGCTGCGCCTCCTGCACCCCGCCCTCGCTGCGCCCGCACCGGTCGCCTGGGAGGAGCTGGACAGCGCCCGGCAGCGCTCGATGTGGAGCGTGCTGGACGAGTGGTTCCACCGCGACACCACGCTGACCGTCCGCCGGCTCGACGGCACCGACTGGCAGCTCGCCGAGGTCACCGACACCGCCGGGGACTTGCGCGCCGCCGCCTGGGGGTGCGACCGCTCCACCGCTCTGGAGGCCGCCCTGACCGCCGCCGTCGCCCAGGCCCAGGCCGACCCGGAGACCCGCGCCCGGCTCGCCGCCGCCGGACCGGCCACCCCCGCCGAGGAGCTCACCGGCGCCCAGGCCGAGGCCGCGCTCGCGCAGCTCACCGCCCGGCTCGCCGCGCACAGCCACGCGCTGCGCGCCGTGGTCCGTACCCACGACCCGGTGCTCGGCCCGCTGCCCGCCACCGCCGGACGGGTGTGGTGCGCATGACCACCGCCCTGCACCCGACTCCCCTGCTCGGCCCCGGACTGCCCACCTCCTGGCCCTGGCAGCACTGGGCCGACACCCTCGGCCCCGGCATCCTGCTCGCCGCCCGCTCCGGCCACGACACCGACTGGGAGCGCGCCGCCCTCGACCGCGCCCGCGCCGAGGACCGCGCCCTGCTCTCCGTCCGGCTCACCGCCCAGGAGATCCTGATCGGCCCGCTGTGGACGCCCGGCACCGAGCGCGGCTGCGCGGGCTGCGCCGAACGAGCCGACCGGGCCCGCCGATCGGAGCCCGAGCAGCGCTTCGTCCGGCAGCGCGCCGACCGCGAGGCCCCCACGCCCCGCCCGGCCGCCGCCACCCGCGAAGCCCGCGCCCTCCCGCCCTGGCTGGCCGCCACCGTCGAGGCCCTGCTGGCCAACCTCGCCGCCCGCGACGCCGAACCCGGCGCGGCCACCGCCGTCACCGCCGACGGCCGGATCAGCCGCCACCGGGTCGCCCGCGACCACGGCTGCACCGTCTGCGGCGACCCCGCAGCCGCGCTGCTCACCGACACCGCACCGCCGCCCGCCCGGCCCACCGCACCACGGCCCACCCCCGCCCGGCTGCCGCTGCGCGGACCGGCCGCCCCCTTCGGCCTCGACCCGGCCCGGATGCGCGCCGCGCTCGCCGACCCGCGCTTCGGCCCGATCACCCGCACCACCCGCCACGCCGCCGGTACGTACCCGATCACCGAGACCGAGCTGCTCGCCGGCACCCCCGCGGGCATGGGCCGCGCCGGATCCTTCCGCGAGGCCGAGGCGATCTCCGTCCTGGAGGCGTACGAGCGCACCGCCGGGTATCCGCACCACACCCCGCTGCTGCCCGGCCGCACCCACCGCGAACTCGGCGCCCTGGCCCTCGACCCGGCGACCCTCGGCCACCACACCGACACCCAACTCGCCTCCCCGCACAGCCGGCTGCGCCGCTGGACCCCGGACACCCGGCTGGACTGGGTCTGGTCCCACCCGCTCGACGGCGGGGCACCCCGGCTCGTCCCCGCCGAGATCGGCTTCTTCCGCTACCGGTACGACCTGCGCCCGTACGGCGAAGGCCCGGACGCCGGCCGCAACTGCTTCCTGGAGTCCTCCAGCGGCAGCGCCCTCGGCTCCGGCTACGAGGAAGCCGCGCTGCACGCCCTGCTCGAACTCGCCGAGCGCGACGCCTTCCTGCTCGCCTGGCACCGCGCCCGGCCACTGCCCGCGCTCGACCCGGCGGCCGTCCGCGACCCCGCCAGCCGGATGATGCTCCGGCTCGCCGACGAGCACGGCTACGACGTCCACCTGCTCGTCATCACCGACCGGTTGGCACTGCCCGCCGTGTGGGCGCTGGCCGTCAACCGCCGCCGCGCGCTGCCCGCCAGCTTCAGCACCGCGGGCTGCCACCCCGACCCGGAGCAAGCCGTCCGCGCCGCGCTGTGGGAGCTCACCCAGATGGTCAGCGGCGGCCTGGCCTGGGACCCGGACGAGTACCGGCACACCGTCGACGATCCCTGGTCCATCCAGACCATCGCCGAGCACTGGCGGCGCTACACCTTCCCCGAGCTGCTCCCCCGCGTGGAGCGCGTCCTGGGCGGACCGACCACCACCCCCGCCGAGGCCTTCCCGGACTGGCCGCACACCCTGGTACGGGCCGCCCGCGGCGACGTCCGCGGCGCCCTCGACCACGTCGCCGGGCTCTACGAGGCCGCCGGGCTGCGGCAGATCCTGATCGTCGACCAGTCCACGCCCGAGCACCTCGCCCACGGCATGACCGCCGTCAAGGCCGTGGTCCCCGGCATCGTCCCGATGTGCTTCGGCCACGCCCAACAGCGGCTGGCCGGACTGCCCCGGCTGCTCGACACCCTGGACGCCGACGAACGCGACCTCCCCTTCGACCCCCACCCGTTCCCGTGACCGCCCACCCGGCGCCAGGCCCCGCCAACGGCGCTGCAGTCGGCACCGCGGCCGGCCCGACACTCGACGCGGCACTCAGCCCGGTGCCCGGACCAGCGGTCAGCCCAACCGTCGGCCCGTGGCCCGGCCCCGCAATCGGACCGGCCGGAGGCCCCCCGTTCGGCCGGGTGCCCGGCCCCGCAGGCGACCCTGCCGTCAGCCCGGCGGAGGCGCTCGCGTTCAGCTACCGGCAGGGGCCGGGCAAGCGACTGCTCGGCGAGCAGCGTGCCATCAACGACGCCGCCCCGACCACCGCGTTCCAGCCGCCTCCGGACGCACGCGGCGGCACGGGCACTCCGTTGCCCGGCGACCTGCACGAGCTGCTCGCCGCCACCCCGTTCCCGGCGCCGCTGCACCACCCCGCCGACCCGCTCGGCGCGGCGCTGGCCACCGCCTTCGGCCTGCAGCGCCGCGAGCCCGACCACCAGTTCCCCGACCACCGGGCCACCGCCTCCGGCCGGGCCCGCCACCCCGTGCACGCCCTGCTCGGCGGCCCCGGCGTCCGCCGCTACCTCGACCCGTACCGCCGGGCCCTGGTCGACCTCACCTCGCCGCCGCCCCGCCGAACGGCCGACGACCGTACCCGGCTGGTGCTCGCCGCGCGCTACTCCGATCTGCCCGCCGGGTACGGCAGTCTGCGGTTCGCCGTCTGCGAGGCCGAACTCGGCGTCAACCTGCGAGCGTGGGCGGTCACCGCCGAGGCCTTCGGCGTCCCCAGCCGCCTGGAGGCCGGGTCCGCGCCCGCCGAGCAGCTGCTCACCGACGCCGGTCCGGGCCACTGGAGTGCACCGCTGTCCGTCGCACTGACCGCCCACCGGCCCGCACCCGCCCACCCGCTGCCCGGGACGCCGCCCGCGCCCGCCGACTGCGCCCGGTTCACGGCCGACGACCCGGACGCCGAGGACTGCCGGGCCCTCAGCCGCTGCCGGACCAGCTCGCCCGCCGGTCCGCTGACCGGCACCCCGGCGCACGCCACCGCCCCCGGTCCCAGCTGGGCCGATGTCCTGTGGCGGCGCTCCGCGGGCCGGGTGCCCGGCCGCCGGTACGGTTTCGCGCTGCGCCCCGCGCCCGTCGCCGAACCCGCCCTGCGCGACCTGCTGGCCTGGGCGGCGGTCCCGCCGCCGGACACCCTGCTGGCGGCCATCGCCGAACGGATCCGCCGTACCGTCGTCCTCCAGGGCGTCGCCGGCCTCCCCGACGGCGCCTACCGCCTGGCCGGCGGCCGACTCACCGCACACCGCCCCGGCCCCGACCTGCCCGCCCGCCTCGAACCGGGTTTCGGCCGGCCCGACGGCCCGGACACCGGCATCGCCCTGCGGCACGCCTCGGTGCTGTACGTCCACAGTGCCGAACCAGCCGCCCTGGTCGAGGAGTTCGGCCCCGCCGCACCTGCTCTCACCGCCCAGTGGTGCGGCTGGGCCGCGCACGGCCTGTGCCTGGCCGCCGCCGCTCACGGCCTGGTCGCCCGGCCGGCCCGCTCCTACGACGAACACCACCTGCAGCCCCTGCTGGGGCTCGACCGCAAGGAGGTCCCGGTCTTCATGACTGTCTGCGGCACCCCCCGGTACACCGGGCCGCTCTGGGACCTGCGCGGATGAGCGGCGAACTGCGCTGGCGCAGCTGGCACCTGCACGTCCCCACCGCCGACCCGGCAGTGCTGGACCGAGTCCTGCTGGCGTGCGTACCCGGTGCCGTCCGGACAGCCGGCCCGTCCGCCGACGGCACGCCCCGCCCCTGGTTCTACCTCCGCTACTGGCAGCGCGGCCCCCATGTGCGCCTGCGCATATCCGATCTGACCGATCATCAGGCCGACGAGGTGGAAGCCGGACTGACGAGCAGCCTGGCGGACGTCGAGGCCTCTCTCCCCGTCGACGGCCGCCTCACCCCGGCCGGTTACGCCGAGCTGGCCGCACCGCTGGCCGCGCTCGGCGAGTACGGCTCCAGCCTCCCGGCCGGTGAGCTGCTCGCCCCCGGCGTCCACCGCGCCGCGTACGAGCCGGAGGTGGAGCGCTACGGCGGCCCGGACGCGATGGCTGCCGCCGAGCAGCTGTTCCACGTCTCCAGCGTGGTCTGCCTGCGCGCCTGCGCCGCCCGAGCAGGGCAGTCCGGGCGCGGCCGGACCTTGCTGGACGGGCTCGAACTGCTCGCCGCGGCGCTGCCCGCCTGGCCCGACCAGGAGGAGTTCCTGCACGCCAACACCGCAGGCTGGCGCGCCCTGCTCAACACCACGCCGCCCGACCCGGCCGCTCTCGAGGCCAAGGCCGAGGCGCTGCTGCCGTGCGCCCCGGCGCTGCGGCGGCTCGCCGCCGGGGAGTCGGGCCGCTGGTCGCCGTTCACCCGGCGGCTCGCCGCGGCCACCGTCGCCCTCACCGCCGAACTCGGCGCCGGGCGGGCCCGCCAGATCCTCGCCTCGCACCTGCACATGGCCCACAACCGGCTCGGCCTCGGCCTCGCCACGGAGGCGCAACTTGCCATGATTTTGCTTTCCCTTGGGGTAGTTGACTGTACGTCAGGCCTGCCCGGAGCCGTCGCCCGAACCTAGACTTTCCCCGCCGTACCCGGAGGCGTCCGGGGCCGGTCGCACCGGAGGAGCCGGCCTTCCCGCCGGAGCAGCAGCACGTGAAACCCGGGGATGCCCACAAGGCAGAAAGGTGTCACATGACCCTGTACTCCAGTGGAATCGTGCAGCCGACACCAATCACGGCTGCCCGAACCTCCACGACGGTCCGCGCGGCGGCGGACCGGTTCGCCCAGTACGAGAGCGCCACCGGAAAACGCGCGGTCAGCGCCACCCTCGCCGACCTGCTGCGCAGCGCCCGGACCGCAGTGATCTGGCAGCGCAGTCCGGGTGCGGCGGCTCTCGACCTGTGGGACTTCGCGCTCGCCTGGCACGACTTCGACCGTCGCGCGCTGTTCGACCCGGAGGCTCTGGACAGCTGCCGAGAGCTGCTCGGCGGCCACCCGCTCGCCGAACACGTCCGGGTCGCCGAGACCGGAGGAGAACTCGACCGGCAGCTCGACGCAGTCCTGGTGGTGGACCGGCGGGTCGCCGCGATGCTGCCCCGCACCCTTGAGAACGACCCGCCCACCCTGGTGATCGGGGACGCCGTGGTCGCCGAGGCGGTCGCCGCCGCCTTCGACCTGGTCTGGCCGTCCGCCCGCTGCCTGCGGCCCGCCAACCCGATCGACGAGATGCTGGAGAGCAACCTGAAGCGCGAGATCATCCGCCGGCTGGCGGAGGGCGAGAAGGACGAGGCCATCGCCCGCAGCCTGAACGTGTCCCTGCGCACCTGCCGCCGCCACATCGCGGACATCATGAGCGCCACCGACGCGGTCAGCCGCTTCCAGGCGGGTTTCCGGATCGGTCAGGACACCCGGGTGGTGGCGTGGTGAGCGGTGGCTCCCGCGGCGTCGCAGTGAGCGGTCTCCGCCTGGACGACGTCGCCAAGTCCTTCGGCGAGGTCCGCGCCGTCGACGGGATCAGCCTCGATCTGAAGCCCGGCGAGGTCACCGCCCTGCTCGGCCCGAACGGCGCGGGCAAGACGACGGTGATGGACCTGATCCTCGGCCTGCAGACCCCCGACCGGGGCACCGTCACCGTCCTCGACGGCACCCCTGCCGAGGCTGCTGCCCGCGGCGAGGTCGGCGCCGTCCTCCAGGACGGCGGCCTGCTGCACGACCTCACCGCCACCGAGACGCTGCGCTACTTCGCCTCGCTGCACCACGACCCGCTGCCGCTCGACGAGGCCCTCGACCTGGCAGGCCTGCGGGGGGTCGCCCGCCGCCGGGTCGGCGCCTGCTCGGGCGGCGAACGGCGCCGGCTGCACTTCGCGCTGGCGCTGCTGGGGCGCCCCCGCCTGCTGGTCCTCGACGAGCCGACCGCCGGCCTGGACGTCACCGGCCGCCGCCAGTTCTGGGACGCCGTCGGCCGGATCCCGAGCCGGCCCACCGTCCTGTTCGCCACCCACCACCTCGACGAGGCCGAGCAGTACGCGGAGCGCGTGGTGGTGATGGCCGCCGGACGGATCGCCGCCGACGGCACCCCGGCCGAGATCCGTGGCCACGCCGCCGGGCGGGTGGTGAGCGCCCACTGGCCGGACGCCGACCTGGCCGCCCTGCGCGCGCTGCCCGCCGTCGACCGGGTCGAGCAGCGCGGCCCCACCGTCACCGTCCACACCCAGGACTCCGACCTGGTGGTGCGCCACCTCGCCGGTACCGCGGCCCGCGAGATCGAGGTGAGCTCCTCCGGACTGGAGGAGGCCTTCCTCGCCCTGGCCGCTGCCGTCCCGCCGTCGCCCGCTGCCGTCCCGCCGTCGCCCGCTGCCGTTCCTCCGCCCACCCGTACCCAGGACTGAGAGGCACCCGTGTCCCTGCCGCTCCCCATCGGCTCGCCGCTGCGCGGCTGCAACCGGACCGTCCTCGCTCTGGAGATCCGCCGGGTCCTGCGCAACGTGCGCACGGTGGTGCTGGTGATCGCGATGCCGACGTCCTTCTTCCTGCTCTACGGGCTGCCCAGCCGCGCGTCCGGCGGGCGGCCGCTGGCCCAGGTGATGGTCTCGATGGCCGCGTACGGCGCGATGGTCGGCGCGGCCGGCTGCGGCGCCGGCATCGCGGTCGAGCGGGCTCTCGGCTGGCAGCGGCAGCTGCGGCTCACCCCGATGCGTCCGCTCGGCCAGGTCGCCGTCAAGGCGATCACCGCGATGGTGCTCGGACTCGTTTCGGTGGCAGCCCAGTTCGCGCTCGGCGCGGCCTTCGGCGTCCGGCTCGGCTGGGACGAGTGGCTGCTCGCCGCCGCTGCGGCCTGGCTGCCCTCGCTGCTGTTCGCGGTCCTCGGCCTGCTGTGCGGGCTGCTGCTGCCGTCCGAGAACGTGATGCAGCTGGCCGGCCCCGGCCTCGCCCTGCTCGCCGTCTTCGGCGGCCTGTTCATCCCGCTCGAGGTGCTACCCCGAGTCCTGCGCGATCTGGCGCCGTTCACCCCGGCGTACGGCTCGGGCGCGCTCGCCCGCGCCGCGGTCTCCGGCGGCGAGGTCCTGGTGCCGGTGGCCGGCCTGGCCACGTGGACGGTCCTGTTCGGGGCCCTCGCGGTGTGGCGCCTGCGCCGCGACATCCGCCGCGTCTGACGCGCCGCCTCCACCGAAGGGGGGGGGGGGGGGGGGGGGGGGGGGGGGCGCGCGCGGCCCCCCCCCCCCGCCCCCCCCCCCCCCCCCCCGCCCCCCCCCCCCCCCCCCCCCCCCCCCCCCCCGCCCCCCCCCCGCCGCCC
>NZ_JBICYJ010000053.1:0-55892 GCF_043200835.1 Kitasatospora sp. NPDC048365 | reverse complement strand
GCGCGCGCCGCCCGGCCGGCCCCCCCCCCCCCCCCCCCCGCCGCCCCCCCCCCCCCCCACGGCGGGGTCAGCCGGCCAGCGGCAGCCCCCGCCGGGGCCCCGCGGTGTGCTCCGTGTGCTCCGCCCGGGCCCGGCGCAGGAGGTTGTCCCAGGACTCGACGGTCGGCCGACGCCGCAGCAGGGCGCGCCGCTCGCGGTCGGTCATGCCACCCCAGACACCGTGCTCGATCCGCTGGTCGAGTGCGTAGGCCAGGCACTCGGTGCGTACCGGACAGCCGGTGCACACGGCCTTCGCACGGTTCTGCCCCGCGCCGTCGACGAACAGGGCGTCAGGGTCCGAGGTCCGGCACGACCCGCGCTGGACCCAGTTGGCGTCGATGGTTTCCATGTCTCCCCCTCAGGTGACCGTCGCGCGGCGCGGATTCGCCGTCCGACGGAGCCCCCGACGCTAGGCCATGGACATGACGGACAGAAAGCGGACCATCACCCGATCGAGTGGTGAAGCGCCGGTTCCGCAGTCCCGGGCGCCATCCGCACCCCCGCCCCAAGGTCGCCGGCCACCCGTTCCGCCCCGAGCGGGGACGTGAGAGCATCGGCGCTCCCCGCGGGTACGCAATCGGGCCGCCCGCACCGGACCGGTGAGGTGGACGGCCGTGGCAGGAACGACGGGCGGCGCGCAGGTGCTGGTGGTACAGCACGAGGACGGCACCGGGCCCGGCCTGGTCGGCGAACACCTGGAGCGGACGGGCCTGCGCCTGCACACGGTCCATCCCTGGGCGGGCGAGATGCTGCCGGCCCGCCTCGACGGCTACGCCGGGCTGCTGGTCCTCGGCGGCGCACCCAACTGCGAGGACGACGACAGGGCGCCGTGGCTGCCGCAGGTCCGGGAACTGATCCGGCAGGCAGTCGCGGACCACGTCCCGCTGCTGGGAATCTGCCTGGGCGGGCAGCTGATGGCCGTGGCCCTCGGCGGCAGCGTCGCCCCCCGCGGCCGGGTGCCCGAGGTGGGCGCGATACCGCTGCGCCGACTCCCGGCCGCCGACCGGGACGCGGTGTTCGGAGCCGTGCCCGAAGGGGCACTCGCCGCCCAGTGGCACTGGGACGAGATCACCGCCCTGCCGCCGGACGCGGTGGCGCTGCTCGGCGGGGACGACTCCAGGCACCAGGCGTTCCGGGTCGGCGGATGCGGGTGGGGCGTGCAGTTCCATCCGGAGGTGCTGGCCGCCGTGATGGCCGACTGGGCGGGCTCCGACGGGCCCGCCGTGCAGGCCGCGGGCGGCGACCCGCAGACCGCGGTCGACTCGGTCCGCGCCGCGGAGCGGGAACTGCGCGCGGTCTGGGGCGCGATGGCCGAGGCCTGGGGCGGAGTCGTCCGCCGGACACGGCCGTCACCGGCGTGAGTCCCGGGAGGCGGGGGGAACGGACGGTCGGAAGTGCTGCCCTGCGCTACGGTTCCGCCGGGCCGTCCTCGCAGTGCGCACGGACGGGCAACCGACGACATGGCCGTGACCGGAGTGACGAATTCAGTGGTCGCTCGTGAGGCTGACCGGTCGAGGGGCAAGCAGGACGGCTGTGCTGCTCGGACGGCGTCACCCCAGGGCGGCCACCTTGCGCAGCAGCACCGCCCGCTCGGGGGCGTTGCGGCACAGGCGGGCGGCGAGTTCGAGCTCGGCGCGGGCCTCGGCGGTGCGGCCGAGGCGGACCAGCAGTTCGCCGCGCACGCTCGGGAGCAGGTGCGAGCCCGACAGGCGGCCGGAGGCGAGCAGGTCGTCGACCAGGGCCAGTGCCTCGTGCGGTCCGCTCGCCATCGCGACGGCCACGGCCCGGTTGAGCTCGACCACAGGTGACGGGGCCACGCGGCCGAGCGCCTCGTACAGCAGCACGATGCGTTCCCAGTCCGTCTCCTGCACCGAGGGCGCCGCTGCGTGGCACGCCGCGATCGCGGCCTGCAGGCCGTACGGCCCGAGGCCCCGCCCGAGGGCGGAGGCCCGGCCGAGGGCTGCCAGGCCACGCCGGATCGCGGAACGATCCCACCGGCGACGGTCCTGGTCCTCCAGCAGCACCGCCTCGCCGTCCGGCCCGGTGCGCGCCGGGAAGCGCGCGGAGGTGAGCTCGAACAGCGCGAGCTGGCCGTGCACCTCCGGCTCACCCGGCAGCAGGGCAGTCAGCATCCGGGCCAACCGCACGGCCTCGTAGGCGAGGTCGGGGCGCAGCAAGTCGTCGCCGGAGGTCGCCGTCGAGCCCTCGGTGAAGATCACGTACAGGACGCTCAGGACGGCGCCGAGCCGTGCCGGCCGGTCATGGGCCGACGGCAGTTCGAAGGGGACGCGGGCGGCGGTGATCGTCTTCTTCGCCCGGGTGATCCGCGCCTGCACGGTCGGGGTGGGAACGAGGAACGCCCGCGCGATCTCCTCGCTGGACAGGCCTCCCACCACACGCAGCGTGAGCGCCACCCGGGCCTCGGGCGAGAGGACCGGATGGCAGGCGGTGAACATCAGCGCGAGGACGTCGTCGTCGACCCGGTCGGGATCCCACGGCAGTTCCTGCGGAGCCGTCGGCGCGGCCGGCGCACCGGCGGTGAAGCCGCCGTCGGACAGCTCCGCCCCGAGCACCGCGTAGCGCTCCCCGAGTGCCGAGGCACGGCGGAAGGCGTCGATGGCCCGCCGCCGCCCGGTCGCCAGGAGCCAGCCCACCGGGTCGGTCGGTGTGCCGTCCCGCGTCCAGGCGACGAGCGCCTCCGCGACCGCTTCCTGGGCGGCGTCCTCGGCGAGTGCGAAGTCCCCGGTGTAGCGGGCCAGGGCGGCGACGATCCGCGCGGACTCGATCCGCCAGACGGCCTCGACGGCCCGCCGCGCCGCCTCGGCGACCGGCGGGCCGTCGACTGCTTCCGGCATCAGAGCTGGCCGGTCCGCTCGCGCCACGCCCGCTCCTTGACGATCCACTCGTTGTCCTGCGGGAACTCCTCGATGCCGGGCACACGGCGGACCTCGCACTTCGAACCGGGGAACGCCGGGAGCCGCTTGGCCCACTCGACCGCTTCCTCCTTCGACGAGACGTCGATCAGGTAGAAGCCGCCGAACAGCTCCTTCGTCTCACCGTACGGCCCGTCGGTGACCACCGGGGTCTCCCCGCCGAAGTCGACCACCACGCCCTGGGACGGGTCGTCCAGGCCCTCCGCGGCGACGAGCACTCCCGCCCGGATCAGCTCCTCGTTGAAGCGGCCCACCGTCTCCAGCATCTCCTCGAACGGCGTGGACATCATCTTCGCCATCGACTCGTCCGTACCACGCATGATCAGCATGTACTTCGCCATCATCGGCCTCCTTCATCAGGGATCGTCTCTCGACCCTCTCAGTCCCAGGTCGAACGGCGCGGCTCCGGATCGACACGTCGGAAGAAAATCTTTCAGGTTTTCGCGCCATGGCCCGGTGTCGGCGAAAGCCGGGAGACGGTCGTGTCAGCGATAGCCGAGGAGCACGGAGGCCCGCTCGGACGACGGCGACCAGCCGGTCGCTCCCGACCTGCCGGTGGCGGATGCCGGGGACCGCCGTAGGGCCGGAACCGGTCCAAGGCCGCGAGGTCGAGTTTCCCCATCTCCTCCGCCGGGACGGCTTCCGGCCCTTCGCCGTCACCGTCGCCCGCCGACCCCGGATCCGCGGCCGCACGCACCCTGGTGGCCCCGGGGACGGCGGGTGTGTACGGGGAACCTGCCGCATCGGGGGAGGGGCGCATGCCGGAGCCGGAGGCGTCCGAGCCGGCGCCCGCGGAGGAGCCCTGGCTGAGCAGCGGAGAGGTCGCCGCGCTGTGGCCGGTGCGGGAGAGGCAGGCCGCGGCGGCCGTCGTCGAAGGCCGCATCGACATCCCGTCGGTCCGGCGCACCGACACCCCCGACGGCCGACGGGCGGAGTTCTGGAACCGCCTGGGCGAGCGTGTCACCTGCACGATCGCCATGATCATGGTCCTCGGCGGCCTGGCGCTGCTGGTGGGCTCCCCGGGGTTCGCCACCTACAAGGTGATGACCGATCACCTTTGATCTCCCAGGATGCCCCGGCCTTCAGGCCGGGGAGATGGGGTCCCTGAGCTCCCGTACCCGTCCGTGCGGCCGGAGTCCGGTGTGACGGAGCACCGTAGTTTGCGAGTGGAGCAGCTTGGCGTGCGACTTCGGCCCCCGCATTGCCAGGGCCCGGAGGGGCCGGCCGATCCGCTCCTGGTTGAATCAGCGGATGAGCGAGCCCTTTGTCGACCTCGGAGTCGTCACAACACCGTCCGGCGTGCTGGTCCTGGGGATGGCCGGCTGGATCGACCAGTGGCTCGTGCACGGCGACCCGCTGTCCGTGCGGGCAACGGCTGTGGCGGAGCAGGGCGGCGGCCACCTCCACGAGCCTGCGGACGGCCCGAGCCAGGAGTGGTTCTGCGAGGCGGTCGCGGTGCCGGCCGCGGCCGGTCGGCCGTTGACGGTCCGCGCGCAGACGGGGGACTCGTACGACGGGCCGGTCATCGCGGTCCTGGAAGTCGACCTCGGCCTGCCCTGGCCGGGCGATCCCGGCGGAGAGCCGGTCCGTCTCGGCGACCTGCCGGTCGACCGGTGCGGCATGGTCCTCGGGGACGCCCGCGCCCTCGACTCGTTCGTCGGACTGGACGGTGAATCCATCGACGGACTCTCCGATGTCACCTACTGGGGGAAGCACGCGGACGACGCCCACGCCCGCTTCGGCGGCGAACGGACCCCCCACATACGGCGGCCAGGGGCCCTACGGGAGGCTCGACCTCCCGCTGCGCGAGGCCCACGAGTTCGCCGACCGGATCCGCAGCTGGGCGCCCCGCTCCGGCCTGGTGGTCTCCGTGGATGCGCACACCCACTTCCACCTGCTCCAGCGGGACGGCGAGATGCACCCCCTGCTGGCCGGACAGATCGAGATCGACGGATGCCAGGTCCTGCAGTTGGGCTGGGAGCCGGGTGATCACTCCATGCGCCACCACGGAGAACGCGCCTGGGACCAGGTCTACGCCGTCACCCTGGAACGGGCCGGCACCACCACCGTGCTGCGCTGGACCATCCCCGCAGAGACCGACGATCCCGAATAGGCAGGCAAGCCGCAGCGCAGTCGGCCGCGCGGAGCAGCGGCGGGCAGACAACCGGACGGCACCGCTTCGTAAGGCAGCGCGCTCCACCCTCGCGAACTGCCCTGCACCGCCATGGTGCTGACCAGCAAGTTCTCAACGATCACTCGCAAAGTACGGTGCTCCGTCACAGTGGGCTGTTCGGCGGAGTGGGGCCGCCGCCGAGGGTGTCGCGCCGCTGCGGGAGACCCGCGGCCGGGAGAGTGGGGTGGTTCGCCCGGCGGAGGCGGACCAGATCCATGGGAGTCGCCCGCATGGCCCGTTCGACCGGTGTGCCGCACGACGGATACTCCGAGCACCGCTGGAAAGCGCTGGCCGGCATGTGCGTCGCGGCCGGGATGGTGTGGCTGTCGTTCGCCGACTTCGGGGTGGCCGTTCCGACGATCTCGCAGGAGCTGGATGCCTCGCTGCCCGATCTGCAGTGGGCGAACAACGCGTTCAGCCTGTCCACCGGCGCCCTGGTGCTCGCCGCGGGCCGCCTCGGCGACGTGTACGGGCGCAAGCGGATGCTGGGCGTGGGCCTGCTGGTGATGGGTGCGGTGTCGTTGGTGGCGGCGTTCGTTCCGGGTGTGACGGGGATGATCGTCGGCCGCGCGGCGATGGGTGTCGGCGCGGCGCTGATCCTGCCCGCCACCCTGGCCCTGATCCCGCCGATGTTCCCGCCGGACGAGCAGCCCCGGGCGTTCGGCGCCTGGATGGCCGTCGCCTGGGTCGGGCAGGCGGCCGGTCCCGCGGTCGGCGGCGTGCTGACCGGTCTGCTGGGCTGGCGCTCGACGTTCTGGATCAACGCCCCGCTGGCGCTGGTCGCGCTGTGGCTGGTGCGCCGCTTCGCCGAGGAGTCCACCGACCCGAACGCCTCTCGGCACATCGACCTGCCCGGCCTGTTCACCAGCGCGCTCGCGGCGTTCTGCCTGCTGTACGGCTGCACGGCCGGCCAGGAGGAGGGGTTCGACGACCCGGTGATCATTGCTCTGCTGGTCGGCTCCGTCGTGCTGGCCGCGCTGTTCGTCCTGCTGGAGAAGAAGGTGAAGGACCCGCTGATCGACCTGCGGTTGTTCTCCTCACGCCCGTTCTGCGGCGCACTGGCGGCGAACTCCGTCATGAACATCGTCTTCGCCGGCGTCAGCTTCCTGCTCACCCTCTATCTGCAGCAGGTCCGCGGTTACGGCCCGATCGCCGCCGGCCTCCTGTTGCTGCCCTCGACCGCCACCATCCTGCTCCTCAACCCGATCGGCGGCCGGGTTTCCGCCCGCCGCGGCCCCCGCCTGCCCGTCGTGGTCGGGGTCCTGCTGCTGGGCGTCGGCACTCTGGTGACCGCGCTGATCGGCCACGACTACAACTACCTGCTGCTCGCCCTCGGCCTGCTGGTGCTCGGCGCGGGCCTCGGCCTGATGTCCATCCCGCTCTCCGACACCGCGGTGGCCGGCCCGCCCGAGGAACTCGCGGGCACCGCGTCCGGCATGTTCAAGGTGACCAGCATGCTGGGCGGGGCCTTCGGTGTGGCGATCACCGTCGCCGTCCAGCAGGCGGTGGAGAGCAACCAGGCCGCGGACAAGGCGAAGGCGGCCGGCTTGAGCTCCTCCGAGGTCAACGAGCTCAGCAACGCCGTCACCGACTCCAACCTCGCCAACCAGATCCTGTCGTCCGTCGACCAGGCGACCCAGGACGCCCTCACCGCGGCCTTCCGCGAGGTCCAGGCCGTCGCCGCGGGCCGGGCGATCGCGCTGTCCGGTCTGCTGGCCGTCGTCGCCGCGCTGCTGCTCCCGCTGCTGTGGCGGCGCAGCGAGCCCGCCGGGCCGCCGGAGCCGGCCGCCGAGCCGCCGGAGGCGCTGGAGGCGGCCTGACCGTCCCCCGCCGGACGAGCCGGACGAGGTGCGTGACCTCGTCCGGCGGGCTCAGACGAGCGCGGTGACCAGGACGGCGAAGGCGGCGACGATGACGGCGACGCGGGCGTAGTGGTAGCGGTCCCAGCGGTTCTGCTGCTCCTTCCAGTCCGCGGGCCGGTTCTCCGGGGTCCAGGTCTTTCCCCGGTTGTTGATCGGGACGAGCACCAGGACCGACATCAGCACGCTCACGATCAGCAGCGCGGCGGCGACGACGACCAGGCCGGCGCCCGGGTGGTGCCATCCGGCGACGGCCCAGACCGCGGCGAGGACCAGTGAGCTGATGTACCAGACCGGCATCACGGCGCCGAGCATCCGGCCGCCGTGGGCGCGGGCGAGCGTGGCGCTGTCCTCGGGCAGTCCGGCGAAGATCCGGTTCATCACGAAGGCGACGGAGAACTCCACCCCGACCATCAGGCCGACGGACACGACGGTGAAGACCTCAAGTGCGGTGAGCATGGTTCCCCTCCAGGGATCTAGCGCTGCTAGCTGATGAAGCAACGCTAGTACTGCTGCCGCTCGATTGTCTAGCGGTGCTAGAATCGAGTCATGTCGGTACAGGAACGCAAAGAGCGCGAACGGGCGGACCGCGAGCGCCTCATCGTGGCGACGGCCCGTGAACTCGCCGAGCAACAGGGCTGGGACGCGGTCACCACCCGTCGGCTCGCCGAGCGCATCGAGTACAGCCAGCCCGTCCTCTACAGCCACTTCCGCGGCAAGCGCGAGATCATCGGCGCCGTCGCCCTCGAAGGCGCCACCGAGATGGCCGCGGCGCTGCGGGCCGCGACCGCCGCCGCGACCGTCACTGCGGACGGCACGCGCGCCCGGGTCGCCGCCCTCGCCCGCGCCTACCTCGCCTTCGCCGAACGCAACCCGGCGGTCTACGACGCCATGTTCCGGCTCGACGGCGGCCTGGCGTTCGCGCAGGAGGACACCCCCGAACCGCTCAAGGACGCCTTCGCCTCCCTGCTGGAGACCCTCACCGAGGTCGCCGGCGACGGCGTCCACCCGGGGGTGTTCACCGAGACGTTCTGGGCCGCCCTGCACGGCCTGGCCACCCTGACCCGGGCCGGACGCCTGCCGCCGGAGTACGCCGAGCAGCGGCTGCAGCTCGTCGTGGGCCGCCTCGCCGTGCTCTGACCCGCCCGGCCGCCCAGCCGCCCAGCCGCATCGGCCGCCCGGCTCCCGGTCGTCCTCCGGCGCGGGTGCGCCGGGCCGGGGGCGTCCGGCGGCTACTGTGCACTGTGCCGGCGCAGGTGGCCCGGCCAGCGGCGGGAGGACGGTTGAGCGGTACGGATCGGCCCGGGCACCGGGTCGCCTGGTTCCGCGAAGTCGGCGCGGTGCGGTGGCGGGCCTTCCTGGCGGCGTGGGTCGGGTACGTCCTCGACGGCTTCGACTTCGTGCTGATCACCCTGGTGCTGACCGAGGTGACGAGCGCCTTCGACCTCACCGGCGTGCAGGCGGCGTCCCTGGTGTCGGCGGCGTTCGTCACCCGCTGGCTCGGCGGGATGGTGATCGGCGGCGTGGGCGACCGCTACGGCCGGCGGACCGCCATGACGGTGAGCATCCTGCTCTTCTCGGCGGGCACCGCCGCCTGCGGCTTCGCCTGGGGCTACGCCTCGCTCTTCGCCGCGCGCCTGGTGATCGGGCTCGGGATGGCGGGGGAGTACAGCGCGAGCGCCACGTACGTCATGGAGAGCTGGCCGACGCGGATGCGGGGGCGGGCCAGCGGGCTGCTGATCTCCGGCTACTCGATCGGCACGGTGCTGGCGGCCCAGGTCTACAGCTGGGTGGTGCCGGCGCTGGGCTGGCGGTGGATGTTCTACCTCGGCGTGCTGCCGGCCGTGGTGGCGCTGTGGATCCGCCGGGTGCTGCCGGAGGCCGCGGACTGGGAGGAGGCGATCGCCGAGACGGCCGCGCGCCCGAGCCCCTTCCGCCCACTGTTCGCCACGCCCCGCCGGGGCTGGGTGAACGCCGCGCTGGCGGCCGTCACCACCGGCTCCCTGCTGCTGGTCTTCACCGGGCAGGCCGGCGGCGCGGGCTGGGCCCTCGCCGTGTCGGCGGGAGCGTGCCTCGGGGCGTTCGCGGTGCAGTTGGGCGGCCCGTCCGGCCGGGTGCTGCTGCCGGCCCTGATCGTCACCGTGTTCGCGGCGTTCCTCTACTCCTGGCCGATCCAGGCGCTGCTGCCCACCTACCTGAAGACCGAACTGCACTACAGCCCCGCCCAGGTCCGGGACGTGCTGTTCTACGCGGGCTTCGGCACCGCCGCCGGGTGCGTCGCGGCCGGATTCACCGGCGACCGGTTCGGCCCCACCAGGGCGTACGCCGTCACCCTGACCGCCTCGCTGGCCCTGGTGTTCCCGGTGTTCGCGGTGCGCGACAACCTCGTCCTGCTCGGCGTCCTGCTGTTTCTCCTCCAGGCGACCAGCTTCGGCATCTCCGGGCTGCTCCCGCGCTACCTGGGGGGACACTTCCCGACCGAGCGGCGCGCGGCCGGGCTCGGCTTCGTCTACAACGTGGGCGCACTCGGCGGAGCCGTCGCCCCGGTGCTCGGCGCCCGGCTCGCCGAGGGCATGACCCTGGGCACCGCCCTCGCCGTGCTGACCTGCTCGCTCAGCCTCCTGGTGGTACTGCTCATCGGCCTGGACGTCCCCGGCCGGCTGCACCGCCGCTTCGACGCTCCCGGGATCCGGGACCACCTCGGCGGCTGACGTCTTCCGCGGTGATCGGGACATCTGACGTCAGGGGCGTTGCTAGGCTGGACCCACGTCAACGAGGAGGGTCATCAGGTGGGCAGTCTGCCGATGCCGGCCGCCGGCAACCGACGGTCGCTGCGCCGACACGAGGTAGCGGAGCGGATCAAGCGCTACATCATCGACGAGCGGCTGCGCCCCGGCGACCTCATCCCCACCGAGAACGAGCTGTGCGAGGCGCTCGGGGTGAGCCGGTCCAGCGTCCGCGAGGCGGTCAAGACGCTCGACGCGCTGGACATCGTCGAGGTGCGGCACGGCCACGGCACCTACGTCGGCGGGCTCAGCATGTCGGCCCTGGTCGAGGGGCTGACCTTCCGCGGGCTGCTCAGCCCCGAGGACGACTTCAAGGTGCTCGAGGAGCTCATCGACGTACGGGAGCTGCTGGAGCGGGGCATGGCCCGGCGGATCCTGGACACGCTGCACGCCGACCACATCGACAGTCTGGAGGAACTGGTCGGCGAGATGGAGGAGCGGCTCGCCCGCGGCGAGGACATCGTGGCCGCCGACCGGCGCTTCCACGCCCTGCTCCTCGACCCGCTGGGCAACGACCTGGTCAGTCAGTTCTCGTCGGCCTGCTGGGACGTGTACGGCGTGGTCTCGCCGCACCTCCAGGTGATCACGAAGGCGGACGAGATCGACACCATCGCCGCGCACCGGGACATCATCGCCGCCGTGCGGGCCTTCGACCCGGCCGCGTTCGACGGAGCGGTGGAGCGGCACTACAAGCCCGCCCGTCGCCGCATCGCGGCAGCGCGCGCCGCGCAGGCCGCCAAGAGCGGGTGACGGCAGAACCGCCGTCCTGATCAGGCCCGCCGTTCCGCACAGGGGCGGCGGGCCTCGGCCTGTCCTCGTGCAGACCCGACCAGCGACCTATCTGGACATAGAACGTCTGACGTCCGATAACATGCGGGCACATCGTCCGCCGTTCAGTCGACCCGAGGACCGCCATGCCGCTCACCGACCTTCCGCTGGCCGAATGTCTGGAGTTCCGACCGGAGCTCACCGCCCCCGAGGACCTGGACGCCTTCTGGACGCGGACCCTCGCCGAGGCCGAGTCGCAGGCCGGCGAGCCCGTCCTAGCCCGGGTCGGCAACGGGCTGGAGCTCGTCACCACGTACGACATCACGGTCACCGGCTACGCCGGCCAACCGGTCCGCGGCTGGCTCAGGCTGCCGGCCGGCGCCCGGGAACCGCTCGGCTGCGTGGTGGAGTACCTCGGCTACGGGCGCGGACGCGGGCTCGCGCACGAGGACCTGACCTACGCGAGCGCCGGCTACGCCCACCTGCTGATGGACACCCGGGGGCAGGGCTGGTCGGCCGCGCCCGGCGACACCCCCGACCCCGGCGCGCACGACCCGGGCGCCGTTCCCGGCTTCGTCACCCGCGGGATCGCCTCCCCGGAGACCCACTACTACCGGCGGGTCTTCACCGACGCCGTCCGGTTCGCGCGGACCGCCCGCAGCCTGCCGATGGTCGACCCCGAGCGGGTCGTGGTCACGGGCATCAGCCAGGGCGGCGGGATCGCGCTGGCGACCGCCGCCCTGGTGCCCGGGCTCGCGGGCGCGATGCCCGACGTGCCGTTCCTGTCCAACTTCCGGCGGGGCGCGGAGATCGCCGCGCAGCCGCCGTACACCGAGATCGCCGAGTACCTGCGTCTGCACCGGGACCGGTCCGCGGACGTCTTCCGCACGCTGTCGTACTTCGACGCCGCGGTGCTGGCGAGGCGGGCGAGCGCCCCGGCGCTGTTCTCGATCGCCATGATGGACCCGATCTGCCCGCCCTCGACCTGCTTCAGCGCCTACCACGCGTACGGCGGGCCGAAGGAGGTGGAGGTGTACGAGTACAACGGCCACGAGGGCGGCCAGCAGGTGCACCTCGCCCGGAAGCTCGCCTGGCTCCGCCGCCGGATCGGCTGACCGGCACGGCGCGGAACCGTGCCGTGCCGAGCGGCCCCCGTCGACGCCCTACCGTCCCGGCAGGGCGTCGACGTCGAGGAAGGACAGGCCGGTGGTGGGCAGGGCCTGGAACCCGAGGAGCCGCTGCAGGCGCCAGGCGGTCGGGAGCTTGCGGTGGACGACCGGGTAGAGCGGGACCTCGTCCGCGATCAGGTCGAAGGCCGTGCTCCACAGTGATCGGCGGCGCGTGCTGTCGGTGGTCTGGACGGCCTGGTCGAGGAGCGTCCGCAGCTGGCGGTCCTGGGCGGAGCCGGCCCAGCGGAAGCGCTTGGCGGGCCAGGTGCCGGCGTAGAACCAGCGCAGCAGCAGGTCGGCGTCGTTGCCGAAGACCGAGGGGTCGCCGGGTGCGGCGAGCACCTGGAACTCGCCGGCGTCGACCTTCCGGTACTGGTCGGCGGAGGGCGCGGTGTCGAGGGTGGTGGTGACGCCGACGGCGTCCCAGGCCTCCTTGACCAGCGGGGTGATCGCGGCGACCCACTCGTGGTCGGTGGCCGACAGGGTGAGGTCGAGTCCGGTCGCCCCGGCGGAGGCGAGCAGGGCCCTGGCCCGTGCGGGGTCGTGCCGGTACACCGTGGAGGCCCGGATGTGGGCCGGGTGGCTCTGCGGGAGGTAGCCGACGACGGGCGAGCCGTTGCCGTGCATGGCCTCGGCGACAATCCTGTCGACGTCGAGCGCGTAGTGCAGTGCCTGCCGTACCCGCTTGTCGTGGAAGGGCCGCCGGGCGAGGTTGAACATCAGGAAGAGGTTGCCGAAGGACTCCACCGGCTCGACCTGGACCTGACGGGCCATCGTCTCGACCTCGGCGTACGGGACGTCGTCCACGGCGGCCACCGTTCCGGAGAGCAGGGCCCGGTCGCGGGCCGCCCCGTCGGGCAGCAGCTGCCAGACCATGTCCGGGACCTTGGCGGGCTTGGGGCCGTTGTAGGCCTCCCAGCGCCGGAAGGCGACGCGTTCGGGGGAGGGGTCGGCGGCCAGGCGGTACGGCCCGGATCCCACCGGCCGGGCGTCGAAGGTCTTCGGGTCGGCCTCCACCGCGTGCCGCGGCACGATCTTGACCACCGAGAGGCGGGACGCGAAGAACTCGAACGGGTACTTCAGCCGGAACTCGACGGTGGAGCCGTTCAGCGCCCGGACGGTGTCCAGGAACGGGAGGAACTGCGTCATCAGCGAGTTCGCGGACGGGTCGAGGATCCGGGCGAAGCTGTACTCCACGTCCCCGGTGGTCACCGGCGTGTTGTCGTGGAAGGTGGCCGAGGGGCGCAGGTCGACGCGGTAGGTGGTGGCGTCCACCCTGGTGGGCAGCCGGTCGGCGAGGGCGGCGTAGGGGCGTCGCCCGGCCGGTTCGAGGTCCACCAGGGCCTCGAAGAGGTGCGTGTTGGCCGCGACCGGGGTGACGCCGCTGGCGCGGACCGGGTCGAACCCGGTCGACAGGACGCCGGAGATCCCGGCGTCGATCCGGTCGCCGCTGCCGCGCGCGGCGCGGTCCGGGCCGTCGGCGCCGTCGGGGTCGTCGCAGGCGGCCAGTTGGCCGGCCAGCGCGGCCGCCGCCGAGGTGGCGCCGGCGAGGCGGAGGAAGCGGCGGCGGTCGGCCGTTCGGCCGGGGGAGGGGGACATCGGCGGTGGACTCCGTCGGAGACGCGGGCCCGCCGGGGCGCTTCGACGCCGGTACGGGCCGGAGGCTTGCCGTGCCTGCCGTTGCGAGAGCACGGGACCCAGAGCTGCCCGGACATCGGACATGTGATGTCTGGTCGGCGCAGACTCTAGGAGCCCGGCACGGTGACCGTCAACGCGCGGCGTGGGCGGACGTCGCCGCGCGGTGCGGGCGGCCGGGCGTCGATCTCAGAGAACGGCGAGCCGCCCCGCGCGGGCGGCGGCGATGCGCCGCCGTACCGGTGCGTAGTGCGCGCGGACGGCGTCGCGGAATGCGGCCGCGTCCGCCCGGCGGACGGCCGCGACCATCGCGCGGTGGGCGGCGACGGTGTCGGCCTCGTCCTGCCCGGTGACCAGGTTGAGGTGGGGCGCGACGATCGCGTGGACGTCCCAGCAGGCGGCCGAGAGCTGGCCGACCAGCTCGTTGGCGAGCGGTTCGAGCAGCATCGCGTGGAAGCCGCGGTCGGCGGCGACGATGTCCTGGCCGCGGCGCAGGCGCTCGGCCATCTCGTCGACCAGCGCGTCGAGGGCGTCCAGGTGGGGCGTGGTGAGGGTGGCGACGAGGCGGTCGGCGGTGCCCTGCTCGAACAGTTCGCGGACGTCGACGAGGTCGGCGAGGACCCGGAAGTCGTCGTCGGGGCTGAGCAGCCCGCGGAAGGTGAGCCCCTCGACCAGGGCGGAGAGGCTGAGCCGGCCGACGTAGGTGCCGTGCCCGTGGCGGACCTCGACGATGTCCAGGGCGTCCAGGGTCTTCACGGCCTCGCGGATGCTGGAGCGGCTCGCGCCGAGCGCGGCGCAGAGCTCGATCTCGGTCGGCAGCGGGTCTCCCGGCCTCAGCCGGTTGTCGAGGATGTAGCGCTTGATCTGCTCGGTCACCTCGCTCCGGCGCAGCGAACGGCCGTTGCCAAATCGTGCGTTGTCCCGACTGATCATCCCTTGACCCCTCCCGGTGTGACGGCTACGGTCACCCTAACAGCGTCGGACATCAGATGTCCGATGGGTTCCCCCTCCTCTCGATCATTGATCTCCGCCCCCAAGGAGCACCCGTGTTGGATCGGATGAACAAGGAAGTCGACCGCAGAGGCTTCCTGCGCCTGGCGGGCGCCGTGTCGGCGGCCGCCGCCTTCACCGGCTCCCTCGCCGCCTGCGGCGGCCCGTCCTCCACCGCCGGCACCAAGAGCGGCGACGGCGCCGCGCCGAACCCGAACGGCACCATCGAGGCGGGCATCTCCTACGCCCTCTCCACCGGCTTCGACCCGATGACCTCCTCCGGAGCCACCCCGGTCGCGGCGAACATGCACGTCTTCGAGGGCCTGGTCGACCTCGACCCGGTCACCCGCGAGGCCTACGCGGCGCTGGCCACCGCCATGCCGCAGAAGGTGAACGACACCACCTACCGCGCCTCGCTGCGCCAGGGCGCCACCTTCCACGACGGCTCGCCGGTCACCGCGGACGACGTCGTGTTCAGCTTCACCCGCATCCTGGACCCGAAGAACGCCTCCCTGATGGTCCAGTTCCTGCCCTTCCTGGACAGCGTGAGCGCGGTCGACGCCGCCACCGTCGAGTTCCGGCTGAAGTACGCCTTCCCGCTCTTCCCCAGCCGGATCTCCGTCGTGAAGATCGTGCCCAGGAAGGTCGTCGAGGCGGATCCGAAGGCCTTCGACGCCAAGCCGGTCGGCTCCGGCCCGTACCAGCTGATCGAGGCCACCCGCCAGGACAAGATCGTCTTCAAGCGCTGGGACGCCTACAACGGCCCCCGCCCGGCCAAGGCCGCCGCCATGAACTGGCGCCTCGTCAACGACAACACCGCCCGGGTCAACTCCCTGGTCTCCGGCCGCGTCCAGGCCATCGAGGACGTCCCCTACGTCGACGTCGCCGGCCTCAAGGGCAAGACCACCACCGACTCGGTCGCCTCCTTCGGCAACCTCTTCCTGATGTTCAACTGCTCGCAGAAGCCCTTCGACGACAAGCGCGTCCGCCAGGCCCTGCACTACGCCCTGGACGTCGAGAAGATCGTCACCACCGCGATGTACGGCCAGGGCATCGCCTCCACCAGCTACCTGCAGCCCAGCCACCCCGACTACCACCGGGCCGCCACCGTCTACACCCACGACCAGGCCAAGGCCAAGGCGCTGCTCGCCGAGGCCGGTGCGAGCGGCCTCGCGGTGACCCTGCTGACCACCAACACCGGCTGGGTCGCCGACATCGCGCCGATCATCAAGGAGAGCTGGGACGCCATCGGCGTCACCACCACCCTCGACATCGGCGACTCCTCCGGCCAGTACAAGAAGGTCGACGCCGGGTCCTTCCAGGTGATGGCCGCCCCCGGCGACCCCTCGGTCTTCGGCAACGACACCGACCTGCTGCTGCGCTGGTTCTACGGCGCCGGCGTCTGGCCCACCAAGCGCTTCCGGTGGGCCGGCTCCGCCGAGGACACCCAGGTCCGCGGCCTCCTCGACCAGGCCGCCCAGAGCGCCGACAAGGACGCCCGCGCCAAGCTCTGGAACCAGACCATCGACCTGATCGCCGACCAGGCCGCCCTCTACCCGATCGTGCACCGCAAGCTGCCGACCGCCTGGGACGCCAAGAAGCTCACCGGCTTCAAGCCGCTGCCCACCACCGGCCTGTCCTTCCTCGGCGTGGCCACCGCCTGACCGGACGGGGCCGGCGCCCACAGGCCCGACCCCGCACCCGACCGGACACGGGCCGGCCCGCCGCACCGGGCCGGCCCGCGTCCCCCCTCCCGCTCGACCAAGGACTCCCGATGCTCGTATTCCTCCGGCTCGCGCTGCGCCGCGTCGCGATGCTGCCGGTGATGGTGCTCGGCGTGGCCGCGCTGGTCTTCGTGGTGATGCAGTTCTCACCCGCCGACCCCGCGTACAACGCCCTCGGTGACAGCGCCACCCCCGAGGCCCGCGCCGCGTTCGCCGCGGCCAACGGCCTCGACGACCCGCTGCCGGTCAGGTACCTGCGCTTCCTCGGCAACCTGCTGCACGGCGACCTGGGCGTGACCGTCCCGCCCAGCCAGCCGGTCGCCGACCGGATCGCCACCGCCTTCCCGCTGACCCTGCAGCTCACCCTGCTCGGCCTGGTGATCGCGGTCGCGCTCGCCCTGCTGCTGGGCATCACCGGCGCCCTGTACCGCGACCGCTGGCCCGACCAGCTGACCCGGCTGCTGTCGATCTCCGGCGTGGCGATCCCGTCGTTCCTGGTCGGCATCCTGCTGATCCAGGAACTCGCCCTGAACCACCCGCTGTTCCCGACCGGCGGCTACATCAACCCGGCCGACGACCCGGCGGGCTGGCTGAACTCCATGACCCTGCCCGCGATCTCGCTCGCCGTCCCGGTCGCCGCCTCGCTCGCCCGGCTGGTCCGCACCTCGATGGTCGCCGAACTCGACCGCGACTACGTGCGCACCGCCACCGGCAACGGGCTGCCCCGCTCGGTGGTGATCCGCGGCGTGCTGCGCAACGCCATGGTCACCCCGCTGACCGTCCTCGGCCTGCGGGTCGGCTACCTGCTCAGCGGCGCCGTCGTCATCGAGGCCATCTTCAACCTGCCCGGCATGGGCCAGCTCATCGTGCAGGGCGTCACCGGCGGCGACGTCGCCCTCGTCCAGGGAGCGGTGATCACCATCGCCGTGGTCTTCCTGACGGTCAACGTCGTCTCGGACCTCCTCGTCCTGCTCGCCAACCCTCGTGTCAGGACGGTGTGACATGCGAACCGGACTCCTCCGCAGCCTCGCCCGGCCCGGCATCTCCTTCCGCCGGCTGCCCCTCGCCTCCCGGATCGCCGCCGCCGTCCTGCTGGTGACGGCGCTCGCCGCCGCCTTCGGCCCACTCCTCACCCAGGACCCGCTCGCCACCGGCCTGCCCGTCCAACCGCCCAGCGGCGCCCACTGGTTCGGCACCGACCGGCTCGGCCGCGACGTCCTCGCCCGGGTCGTGGCCGGCGCCCGCTACTCCCTGACCATCGGCCTCGGCGCCACCGCCGTCGCCCTCGTCGCCGGCGGCGTGCTCGGCGCCCTCGCCGCCACCTCCCGCAAGGCCGGCGACGAGACGGTGATGCGGACCCTGGACATCGTCATGGCGTTCCCGCCGATCGCCCTGGCCGCCGTCCTGGTCACCATCTTCGGCACCAGCGTCCCGATCCTGGTGCTCACCATCGCCTTCGTCTACGTCCCCATGCTCACCCGGGTCGTACGCGCCAACGTCCAGTCCCAGTACGGCGAGGACTACGTCGCCGCGCAGAAGGTGATCGGCGCCCGGCGCAGCCACATCGTGCTCCGGCACGTCGCGATCAACTGCGCGGCCCCCGTCGCGGTCTTCGCCACCGTGCTCGTCGCCGAGGCCATCGTCTTCGAGGCCAGCCTGTCCTTCCTCGGCGCCGGCGTGCAGCAGCCCAACCCCAGCTGGGGCAACGTCGTCTCCTACGGCCAGCAGATCCTCCAGGCCGGCGGCTGGTGGGCCCCGATCTTCCCGGGCCTCGCGATCCTGGTCACCGTCCTGGCGCTGAACGTGCTCGCCGAAGGCCTCACCGACGCCTCCGCCGCACCCGCCAAGGCCCCCGGCCCGGCCACCACCGTCCCGGAGGCCGCCACCACCGCCGCAGCGCCGGACCAGGACGAGGTGGACACCGCCCTCGCCGTCCTCGCCGAGCGGATCGCCGCCCGGCCGCCGCGGCTGAAGCCCGTCCGCGACGGCGCCCCCGAGCTCCTCGCGGTCCGCGACCTGTCCATCCGCTTCCCCGACCGCTACGGCGACACCACGGTCGTCGACTCGATCTCCTTCACCGTCCGTGAGGGCGAGACGCTCGGCCTGGTCGGCGAGTCCGGCTGCGGCAAGTCCATCACCAGCCTCGCCGTGATGGGCCTGCTCGCCCGCAACGCCACCACCACCGGCCGGATCGACTACCGCGGCCAGGACCTGCTCACCCTGGACGCCAAGCAGCGCCGCACCCTGCTCGGACCCGAGATCGCCATGGTCTACCAGGACGCCATGTCCTCCCTGAACCCGTCGATGCTGGTCGGCACCCAGCTCAAGCAGCTCACCTCCCGAGGCGGCACCAAGACCCCCGCCGAACTGCTGGAGCTCGTCGGCCTCTCCCCGGAGCGGACCCTGCGCAGCTACCCGCACGAGCTCTCCGGCGGCCAGCGCCAGCGCGTCCTGATCGCCATGGCCCTCTCCCGCGACCCCCGCCTGCTGATCGCCGACGAGCCCACCACCGCCCTCGACGTCACCGTCCAGGCCCAGGTCGTCGAACTCCTGGTGCGGCTGCGCGACGAACTCGGCTTCGCCATGGTCCTGGTCTCCCACGACCTCGCCCTGGTCGGCGACCTCGCCCACCGCGTCGCCGTGATGTACGCCGGCCAGGTCGCCGAACTCGGCGACACCCGCGCCGTCCTCACCGACCCCGCCCACCACTACACCCGCGGCCTGCTCGGCTCCGTCGTCTCCCTGGAGTCCGGCGCCGACCGGCTGCACCAGATCCGCGGCGTCGTCCCCGCACCGCAGAAGTTCAACACCGGCTGCCGCTTCGCCACCCGCTGCCCGGCCGCCACCGACCTCTGCCGCACCACCCCGCCCCCGCCGGCCGACCGCGCCCCGGACCACGGCTTCGCCTGCCACCACCCCGCCGCCGCCGTCCTCGAAGGGAGCCCCCGTTGAACCCCACCGGCACCGTCCGAGGCCCCCGAAGGGAGCCCGCGATCCCCCCGACCGACCGCGGCCCGCAGCCCGTCCTCGCCCTCGACGGCGTCCACGTCCGGCACCGCGCCCGCAGCGGCGGCCTGCTGCGCCGCGACTCCGTGCACGCCCTGACCGACGCGTCCCTCCAGGTCCGCAAGGGCGAGATCGTCGGCCTGGTCGGCGAGTCCGGCTGCGGCAAATCCACCCTCGCCAAGGTCCTCACCGGCCTCCAACCGCCCACCGAGGGCACGGTCTCCTTCCGCGGCGAGGACCTGTGGGCGCTGCCCGCCGGACGCCGCCGCAGCGAGTTCGGCTCGGCGATCGGCATGGTCTTCCAGGACGCCTCCACCGCCCTCAACCCCCGCCTGCCCGTCGCCCGGATCCTCCGCGACCCGCTGGACGTCCACCGCCGCGGCACCCGCGCCGAGCGCGAACGGCGCGTCGAGGAACTCCTCGACCTCGTCGGCCTGCCCGGCCACGTGCTCGGCAACCTGCCCGGGCAGCTCTCCGGCGGCCAGCGCCAGCGAGTGGCCATCGCCCGCGCCCTCGCCCTGGAACCCGAGATCATCATCGCCGACGAGCCGACCAGCGCACTGGACGTCTCGGTCCGCGCGCAGGTCCTCAACCTCCTCGTCGACCTGCGCGAACGCCTCGGCCTGGGCATGGTCTTCATCTCCCACGACATCCAGACCGTCCGCTACCTCGCCGACCGGCTCGCCGTGCTCTACCTCGGCCGGATCGTCGAGGAGGGCCCCGCCCCGGAGGTCACCGGCAACCCCGCCCACCCGTACACCAAGGCCCTGCTGTCCGCCACGCCCAGCCTGCTGGAGGACACCGAGCGGATCGTCCTGCACGGGCCCGTCCCCTCCGCCACCAACCCGCCCACCGGCTGCCCCTTCCGCACCCGCTGCTGGAAGGCCGACGACGCCTGCGCCACCGCCTTCCCGGAGCCCAGCCGCTCCGGCGGCCGCGCCTGGCACTGCGTCCACCCCGAGCCGGTCCCGTCCGCACACCCCGCAAGGAGCACCGCATGACCCGCCAGCCCCTGTTCACCGGCGTCATCCCCCCGGTCGTCACCCCGCTGACCGCCGAGGGCGACATCGACACCGCCTCCCTGGAGCGCCTCGTCGAGTTCCTGCTGGAGGGCGGCGTGGACGGCCTGTTCGCCCTCGGCAGCTCCAGCGAGACCGCCTACCTCACCGAGTCCCAGCGCACCCGCGCCCTGGAGGTGGTGGTCAAGGCCAACGCCGGCCAGGTCCCGGTCATCGCCGGCTGCATCGAGACCACCACCAACCGCGTCATCGAACGGGCCAACACCACCCGCGACCTCGGCGCGGACGCCGTCGTCGCGACCGCCCCCTTCTACACCCGCACCCACCCGGCGGAGATCGAACGGCACTTCCGGCAGATCGCCGCCGCCGCCGAACTCCCGGTCCTCGCCTACGACATCCCCGTCTGCGTGCACACCAAGCTGGCCGGCGACATGCTGCTGCGACTGGCCGCCGACGGCGTCCTCGCCGGCGTCAAGGACTCCAGCGGCGACGACGTCGCCTTCCGCTACCTCTGCCTCGGCGCCGCCGACCTGGACTTCGCCGTGCTCACCGGCCACGAGGTGGTCGTCGACGGCATGCTGCTCGGCGGCGCCGACGGCGTCGTCCCCGGCCTCGGCAACGTCGACCCGCACGGCTACCGGCGCCTGGTCGACGCCGCCCGGGCCGGCGACTGGGCCGCCGCCCGCGCCGAACAGGACCGGCTGGCCCAGCTGTTCGAGATCGTCTTCGCGGCGAAGGACACCTCCGGCACTGCCGCCGGCCTCGGCGGCTTCAAGACCGCCCTGATGCTGCGCGGCATCATCGCCACCAACGCCGTGAGCAGCCCGATGGCCGCCCTCGACGAGGAACAGACCGCGGCCGTCGCCCGCATCCTCGACCGCGCGGGCCTGCGATGAGCCACGTCGCCGGCGTCGACATCGGCGGCACCAAGACCTCGGCCGCCCTGATCGGCCGGGGCGGCGAGGTCGGACGGACCGTCACCGTCCCGACCCCCGCCGCCGACGGACCCGCGGCGGTCCTCGCCGCCGTCGCCGACGCGGTGCACCGGCTCGGCGGCGATCCCGCCGCGGTCGGCGTCGGCAGCGCCGGGGTGATCGACCCCGACAGCGGGTACGTGCTGTCCGCCACCGACGCCATGCCCGGCTGGGCCGGCACCGACCTGCGCGGCGGCCTGCACGACCTGCTCGGCGTCCCCGTCGCGGTCGAGAACGACGTCCACGCACACGCCCTCGGCGAGGCCTGGACCGGCGCGGCCACCGACACCGGGACCGTCCTGCTGGTCGCCGCCGGCACCGGCATCGGCGGCTCCCTGCTGATCGACGGCGTCGTCCACCACGGCGCCCGCCACGTCGCCGGCCACGTCGGACACCTCGCCGTGCCCGCCGCGGCCGGACGGCCCTGCACCTGCGGCGGCCGCGGCCACGTCGAAGCGGTCGCCGCCGGCCCCGCCCTGCACGCCGACTACCTCGCGCAGGGCGGACACCCCGCGGCCGGCGACCTGCGCGCCGTCGCCGCCCGCGCCGAGCAGGGCGACGAGATCGCCGTCCGGACCCTCGAACGCGGGGCCACCGCCCTGGGCCAGGCCCTCGGCGGCCTCGCCAACGCCCTCGACCCGGACCTCGTCCTGGTCGGCGGCGGAGTCGCCGGCTGCGGCGAAGCCTGGTGGCGGCCGCTGCGCGCCGCCTTCACCGCCGAGCTCCTGCCCCCGCTGCGCGGCCTCGACCTCGCGGCCGGCCGGCTCGGCACCGCCGCGGCCCTGGTCGGGGCCGGCCGGATCGGATGGGAGGCGGCCGCATGCGCGACGACCTGCTGCCTTCACTGAAGGGGCGTCTGATCGTCTCCTGCCAGGCCTACCCGGGGGAGCCGCTGCGCGACCCGGACGCCATGCGCCGGATGGCACTCGCCGTCCTGGAGGGCGGAGCGGCCGGGATCCGGGCCCAGGGACTGCGCGACCTGTGGGCGATCCGCGGGGCCACCGACGCCCCGCTGATCGGGCTCTGGAAGGACGGCGCGTCCGGGGTCTTCATCACCCCGACCGCGATGCACGCCCGCGAGGTCGCCCGCACCGGGGCCGACATCGTCGCCCTCGACGCGACCGCCCGGCCGCGCCCCGACGGCCGGCCGCTCGCCGAGTCGATCGAGGCCGTCCACGCCGAGGGGCGCCTGGTGATGGCGGACGTCGCCACCGAGGCGGAAGGCGTCCGCGCCGCCGAACTCGGCGCCGACCTGGTCGGCACCACCCTCTCCGGCTACACCGACGACTCGCCGAAGACACCCGGACCCGACCTGGGACTGGTGGAACGCCTGGCCCGCACCCTCGACGTCCCCGTCGTCGCCGAGGGCCGCATCCACACCCCCGACCAGGCCGCCGCCGCCCTGGCCGCCGGTGCGTACGCCGTCGTGGTCGGCACCGCGATCACCCACCCCACCACCCTCACCCGGTGGTTCGCCCGGGCCGTCCAGGCCTGACCCGCCGCCGGCCCACACCCGGCCGCCCGGGCCACGAGCCGCTGCGCGCATCGGAGGAGGCGGCGCTGCACCCCCGATGCGCGCAGCGCCGCCGCCGGCGCCCTGCGCACGCCCGGTCGGCCGGACGCGCCCTGCGGTCAGCCGCCCTCTCCGCGTTCGCCCGGCCGGCCGGAGGCGCTCCCGCTTCCGACCGTACGCGCGCCCGGCCGTCGCCCACCGAACACCACCCCGAAGGCACCCCACCGATGAAGAAGATCATCGCCGGCTACACCTGCGCCCCACCCCACCGCCGCTCCGAATCCGCCTACTACCGCCGGCTCGCCACCACCCCGCACGCCGAAGGAGTCGCTCTCGCCTGGCAGGACGCCTCCACCGCCGCCCAGATCGGCGACATCCTCGACGTCCTGCCCCCGGACTGGACCGTCGCCCTCACCGCGATTGCCGCCACCTACCCCGCCTGGTTGGCCGCCCCAGCCTTCGGCCTGGCCTCGCCCGACCCCGACGGCCGCGAGGCCGCGACGGCGATGGCCCGGCAGATCGCCGAAGGCGTCCGGCGGATCAACGACCGGGCCGGCCGGGCCGCCGTCCTGGCCGTGGAGTTCCAGTCCGCACCCGGCTACGGAGGCCACCCCCTGCGGCCTGACGCCGAGGCCTTCCGCCGTTCGCTCACCGAGATCGCCGCCCTCGACTGGGACGGCGCCGCCCTGCTCGTCGAGCACTGCGACGCCCCCAGGCCCGGACGGACACCGGTCAAGGGCTTCCTGACACTCCGCCAGGAGATCGACACCGTCGCCTCGCTCACCGGCTCCGGCATCGGCCTCAGCCTCAACTGGGGACGCTCCCTCCTCGAACTGCGCGACCCGGACCGCGTCCACGACCACGCCGCCGAGGCCGCCGCCTCCGGGCTGCTGCGCGCCTTCACCCTCTCCGGCAACGGCGACCGCGCCAGCACCCACGGCGCGGCCTGGGACGACACCCACCTCCCGTTCGCCGACACCCTCGACAGCCGCTACGCCGAGCCGACCTCCCTGCTCACCACGGCCAGGGCCGCCCAGTCCCTCGCCCACCTGCACGACCCGCTGTTCGTCGCTGTCAAGACCGGCTGGCCCGCGGAGCGCACCGACCCGGCCGAGCGCGCCGCCGCGATCCGGGTGAACTTCGCCACCGCCGTCGACGTCCTCCGCCGGTCCCGCCCGCCGGGGAGGCCATGACACCGCACCCGCCGCCCCGGACACCGCAGCCCGCACGACCCTGGACGTACGTCGCCCTCGCCGTGCTCTGCTGCGGCTGGGCCGGTAACCAGTTCTCCCCGCTGCTGCCGATGTACCGCGAGCTGGGCGGCTACTCCGAGGTCACCGTCGACGCGTTCTTCGGCGCCTACGTCCTCGGGCTGGTCCCCGCACTGCTCCTCGCCGGGCCGCTCTCGGACCGGTACGGCCGCAAGCCGCTCATGGTGTTCGCGACGGCGACGGCCGGTACCGCCAGCCTGGTCCTGGCCACCGGCGGCCTCGGGCCGCTGCCGCTGTACCTGGGACGGCTGCTCAGCGGGACGGCGGTCGGCGCCGCGATGACCGCGGGCACCAGCTGGATCAAGGAACTGTCGGGCCCGCCGGACGGCCGGGGCGCCGACCCCGGAGCGGGAGCGCGCCGGGCGTCGGTCGCGCTCACCACGGGGTTCGGCCTGGGGGCCGCGGTCGCCGGGTGCCTGGCCCAGTGGGGCCCCTGGCCGACGGCGCTGCCCTACCTCGTCCACGCGGCGACGGCCGGCCCCTGCCTGGTCGCCGTCCTGCGCGCGCCCCGGCCCGAACCCGTCGGCCGCGGCCGACCACTACGGTCCGGCCTCGCATCCGCGGTCGGGAACCGCCGGTTCCTGGGCGTGGTCCTGCCGTTGGCCCCCTGGATCTTCGGCGCGGCCGGGATCGCCTACGCGGTCACGCCGCAGTTGGAGGCCGCGAGGGTCGGCGACGCCCGACTCGCCTACGCCGCACTGATCACCGTCGTCACGCTGGGGACGGGCGTCGCCGTCCAGCCGCTGGCCAGGCGACTCGACCGGGCCTCCGACGCCAGGGCGAGCGCGGCGGCCCTGCTCCTCATCGCCCTCGGCACGGCGGCCGCCGCCGCCAACGCCGGGCCCCGCTCACCCCTGGCGGCCCTGGCGAACGCCGCGCTGCTGGGGGCCGGTTACGGCATCGCCCTGGTGTCGGGCCTCCTGGAGGTCCAGCGCATCGCGACGCCGACCGAGCTCGCGACCCTGACCGGCGTGTACTACGCGCTGTCCTACGCCGGGTTCCTCCTGCCCGTCGGACTGGCACTCGCGTCGTCGGTGTTCTCGTACCCGCTCCTCCTCGCCCTGGTCGCCGTCGGGGTGCTCTGCAGCCTGACGGTCGTCCTGCGCAATTCGACCCGTCATCTTCCCGTGCGCAAGGCCTTGACCGGGCCGGCGGCCCTGCCTAAGGTCTCGACAACATCGGATATCTGATGTCCTATCACTGGCCCTGAACGGCACACCCCCCACGTGCCCGGACCGGATCGGACCCGATGTCAGCCCGCCCGCGCCGGATGCGCAGCAGCACGACGGCCGGGCGGCCCCTACCAGAGAAATGTGAACCCCCATGGCATTCCTCCGTAGATCCCGATCGTCCCGGCGCCCCCGCGTTGCCGCCCTCGTCGCCGCGAGCGCCCTCGCCGGGGCAGCCCTGCCGCTGGCCGGCCAGGGCGCCGCGGCCGCGGCCGGCGGCCAGTCGGCCGTGGTCAGCCAGGACTGCGCCTCCGGCGGCCGCATCCAGGAGACGGTCGTCAACGACACCGCGACTCCGACCACCTTCACCCTCAGCTGGCCGGGCCAGGGCACCTGGACGGCCACGGTCGCGGCCCACGACAGCGGCCACTTCTACTTCACCAAGCCGTCCGGCACCGCCTACACCTTCCGCACCACGACGCCGCAGGGCTACGACAACACCGTCACCGGCACCCTCGACTGCGGGTCCGCCCTGCACGCGCTGGTCAGCCTCGACTGCCCGCGCAACGCCGACGGTTCGCTGCCCGCGACCCACCGGCTGCGGGTCACCCTGGACAACCGCTCCGCCGTCGCGCAGACCTTCACCGTGGCCTGGCCCGGCCGGCCGTACGGCCCGTGGACGGTCACCGTCCCCGCGATGTCCGGCGACTCCTCGCTCTACTGGACCGTGGCCAACGGCACCCCGTACAGCTTCACCACCACCGCCGGGACCTGGAGCCACAGCGATTCCGGCACCGCCACCTGCGGCACGGCCGCGGGCACCCCCGGCATGAACGCCCAGACCGTCCTGACCACCACCACCCCGATCAGCGGCGTCAACACCCGCAACGCCGACGGCACGTACGCCGAGACCACCACCACCGCCAAGTCGGTGCGCATCCCCGCGCTCGCCGTCGCCAACTCCGGCACCGTCGTCGCCACCATGGACGCCCGCATCGACGGCGCCCAGGACCTCGGCGGCGGCACCAACAACATCCAGATCGCCATGGTCCGCAGCACCGACGGCGGCGCCACCTTCGGCGCCCCGCGGATCATCGCGCACCCCCCGACCACCACCGAGGGCTACGGCGACCCCAGCCT
This sequence comes from Kitasatospora sp. NPDC048365, assembly GCF_043200835.1. Taxonomy (NCBI): domain Bacteria; kingdom Bacillati; phylum Actinomycetota; class Actinomycetes; order Kitasatosporales; family Streptomycetaceae; genus Kitasatospora; species Kitasatospora sp. NPDC048365. The sequence goes on along the minus strand of NZ_JBICYJ010000053.1, from coordinate 29,724 downwards.
CCTGGTGGACCGCACCACCGGCCGGATCTACTGCTTCTTCACCTACGCGCCCAAGGTCGGCGCCGGCTACTACGGCTCCGTCGCCGGCGACACCACCGCCACCAACACCACCAACGCCCACATCCGGTACGTCACCTCGGACGACGACGGCGCCACCTGGAGCGCCGCGGTCGACCTCAACCCGCAGGTGCGCAACCCCGCCTGGGCCGGCATGTTCGCCTCCTCCGGCCACGGCATCCAGCTCGCCTCCGGCCGCCTGGTCCAGCCGATCGTCTACCACGACTCCGCCGGCGACCACGCCGCCGACATCTACTCCGACGACCACGGCACCACCTGGCACGCCGGAGCCTCCGCGGCCACCGGGGTCAACGAGAACAAGGCGATCCAGCGCGGCACCGGCAAGGTCGTGCAGAACATGCGCTCCAACGCCGGCGGGAACCGCTGGTACGCCACCGCCTCCGACACCGGCGCCGCCGACGTCGCCTCCCCGTACGGCACCGCCTGGAACTCCGGCCTGCTCGACCCCGGCTGCAACGGCGACGAGATCTCCTACCTCAAGCCCACCGACGTCGACGCCGCCCACAACCCGCTGCTGAGCAGCGTCGCCGTCCACAGCAACGTCGCCGCCACCTCCCGCACCGACCTCACCGTCCGGGTCAGCCGCGACGACGGCGCCAGCTGGCCCCACGAGGTCCTGCTCGCCGCCGGCGGCAGCGGCTACTCCACCACCGCGGTGCTGAACAACGGCACCATCGGCGACCTGTACGAGATCGGCGCGACCGGCGGCATCGTCTTCACCGCCTTCACCCTCGACTGGGTCGAGACCGCCTGACCCACCGCTCCACCCCCGGGGCCGCCGGCAACCTGCCCGGCGGCCCCGCCCCGGCACCCGTCCGAGAGCCGCCCCTCCTGGCCGCCGCTGCTGCTCGCCGGACCCGATCTCGTACCGGGGCCGAGAACTCCACTCCCTGCGCAGCCGCTCTCCCGACCTCTGCGCCCGCACCGCACCCACCGAAGGGCCGACATGACGCGTCCACACGACGGACACCTGACCAGACGGCTCGCCCTCGCGGGCCTCGGCGCCGCCGGGGCCGTCGGGGCCCTCTCCCGCGCGCAGCCGGCCGCCGCGGCGACCGCCGCCGAAGGACTGCCCGTCCTGCAGCCCGGCGACGACTGGGCCACCACCCTGGCCGCGCACCCGCAGGTCCAGTTGACGCCGGGCGCGACCTACACCCTGCCCGCATCCGTGGATCTCCCCGACGGCTGCCTGATCCAGGGCAACGGCGCGACCGTGACCGTCACCGGAACCGGCTTCGGCGCCCTGCGGGTGGCCGGCCGCAGCGACGTCAGGCTCTCGAGCATCACGTTCCTCGGACAGCCGACCGCTCCCATCGGCACCGCCGAGGTCGCCACCCACGTCGCCCTGACCATCAGCCGCAGCACCAACGTGCGGGTGGACGACTGCGACTTCACCCACTGGCGAGGCGCCGGGATCGTCGTCACCGGCTCAGCCCTCGACGACTACTTCGCCTACCGGGTCAAGCTCCGCGGCAACGCCTTCCACCAGTGCTACATCGGCGTGTCGACGGCCGACCGCAGCGAGTACTCGACGCTGAACGGGAACAGCTTCACCTACTGCCGCCTGGCGATCTGGAACTCCTCCGGCAACTGGACCGTCCACGGCAACACCGTCGTCGGCTGCCACGGCGCCTACTACGCCTTCAACCGGACCAGCCCCCACGGTGCCCTGACCAGCGACAACTGGGCCCACGGCTCGCTGGTCGGCAACACCTTCAACCACTCCAACGGCGGCGCGAAACAGCTCTGGAACCAGAACGCGGCCTTCCCCGTCGGCGGCACGCCCCAGGACCCCGGCAGCGGAATCGTCGTCAGCGGTGTGCTGCCCCCGACCTTCACCGGCAACACGCTCTGGTACACCGACCTCCGGGGCACCGACCTGCTCGGCACCCGCTGGCTGCTCTCCGGCTGCACGCTCTCCAACCTCACCGTCACCGGCACGGGAACCACCCCGATCCAACTCTGCGGCACCCAGTCCAACGGCCCGGCCAACGCACCGGTCCTGAGCGGGAACGCGCGGGACCTCCTTGCGGCGCTCTACTGACACGGCCCCGGCTCCACCCGATCGGACGGTTCGAGCCCACTTCTCAGGTCTGCTCGGCCTGCGGGACCAAGGACGGACTCAAGCCCCTGTCGGTCCGGACATGGACCTGCGGGGACTGCGGGAGCGTCCGGCCACCACCCCTTCTTCTCCCAACCCGCCACCCTCACCGACCTCCTGCTGCGCCTGTAGTGGCCCGCCCCAGGCGTGCGGCAAGCCACGCAGGCGGGGTTTCCGCCGCACCACAAGGACTCGCCCAGCTGCGCGACGGCCTCCTCCCCGCGCGCAGGGAGGAGGAGATGTTCACGACCATCGCCACCGACGTGAAGCTCGGCGGACTCCCGCTCGCTGTCCGGGCGCACCGGGTGGACCTGGCGCCGCTGCTCCTTCTGATGCTGGACGTCACCACGGCCCGGGTGACGGCGGAGGCCCGGTCTGCCTCAAGCCGGTTCGACGGGCGGCGCGTTCGTCCGGCCCGCCCTGTCATCGAGTTCTGCGCCGACGGCCCGGGGCAGACCCGCGCAGGCCACCATCGCGTCGGGACTCGTGCATCTCCGACGTGCGTGACCATTTCAGCCGCCACCACTCCAGTCGGTCTGCTGATTCCTGCGGGAACACCACGTGGAGGGCCCCCAGCACGGCGGCCACGGCCTCGCCCACGACGATCGCCCACCACGGCGCACCGGCCAGCGCGGCCGCGCCGGCCGTCCCTACGGCCCCCGCCCCGACGGCGGTGCGGACCAGGGACCGTGTCGACGACTGATGGCGCGGCATAGAGTTTCCCTCCGAGGATTCACTGGCGGTGTGTCATACCGATCCTCGCCAAGGGGAACGCGTTGCTGCACGCGCACACCGTTGCACGCTCCCCGCAACACAGCGGTCCACCGAGCGGCGGGGAGTAGATGGGGAACCAGGACGACACCGAGATCGACCTCGCCGACGGCCAGTGGCTGCCGCCACGCGGCACACGCACCATGATCTTCCAGAAGGACCTCGACCCCGACAGCCTCACCCCGGAGAGCTACGCCCTCGCGATCGAGCTCCGCACTCTCGCCCAGAGGGTCGGAACCTCTCTCAGCACCTACGCCAGACACGTCAACTGGGACCGTTCCACAGTTTCCCGCTATTTCAGCGGTGTCCTGGTCGCGCCGGCCGAGTTCGTCGAACGCCTGATCGCCGACGGCGATCGCCACCTCGGCGTCGAACTCACCACCGACGCACGCACCCTGGTGCGCCGGCTGCAGCGCGAGGCGCTGCGCGCCACGAGCCCCACCAGCGCCGACATCCAAGACCTGAAGGACGACCTGGCAGAGGCGGAACGGCACCGCGAGCTCCTCCACCAGGAGACACGCCTGCTCCGCGACATGGTCAAGGCCGCGCACACCAAGGTCGAGGAGCAGGATGTCCAGCTCCGGGCCCTCGAACGGTCATCGGCGGCCGACCGCCTCACGGCAAGGGCGGAACTGGCCCTCCGGTCGGCCGACTACGAGGACCTGCGCTCCGAACGCGACCGCCTCCGAAACCTCCTCGACAAGCTGAAGGAAGAACTCGCCGGGGCCGAGCGACGAGCCGTGGCCGCGGAGGAGCGCTGCGCCGTACTGGAGCGCCAGCTGGAGGCCGCGGAGGAAGAGGAGGACGAGGAGGACGCGCGGTGGGAGGCCCGCGAGGACACCTTCGACGGTGAGATGCCTCCGCGGTTCGCGTCGGACTCTTCCGCAACCGGTGCCCGCACGGTCGGCGCCGATGCCGATGCCGATGCCCAGGCCGTGGTCCGCGAACTCGAACGCCTGGACCCGAACGGCCAACGAATGACCTCCGTTCTGGTGGCAGCCATGGACAGAGTGATCGACGCGGTCCACACCGGCCGCTTCCGGCTCGCGCAGGCCTCGGTGCTGGAGCGGACCTCGCTGCATGCGATCACCGCCAACCTCATCCAGCACGAGTTCGGTCTGCCCGACGGCGAGCCCGCCCACTTCCTTGTCGCCGGCTGCCCGGTCCGCTACTGCTTCAGCACACACGCGAGCTGGGCTTTTTCGGCGAAGGCGATGCACCAGCACCAGATCTGCCTCCTGGTGAACCTCAACGAGGAGGACCGGCACTGGAGCATGGGGGTGGTGCTCGCCACTCCTGATCATCTGGTCCCGTACGGCAACAACGTCGGCAAGCGCCGCCTGAATGCCACAGGCGTCGCGGCGATCCATTGGCTGCACCGCAAGGCCGAGCTGCCTGTCAGTGCCCTGTGCGGACTCTCGGACGATCTGATGGCGGACATCATGTCCGGCCAGTCCGCCCATGCCCGGGTCACAGCCCTGTTCCGCTCCATCCAGGGCCGACCGATCGACCTTCGGACGATCGAGGCCGTCGTGCGGCGCCCTGAGCCGATTCGCCGGATTCGGGAGGTCCGCCCTCAACTTGCTTCCGAGGGCATCGTCGTTCTGGGCCACCGGCCCAAGGACAATCGGCTGGCCCGTGATCTCGGCCTTCCGGTACCAGGACGCCAGGAGTGGCTCGCCGTCCGCCTCGCCAGGATGCGGAGTGACCACGGATCCGTGCGCTGGGTCCTCCTGGCGGGAGAGCGCTGGTGTGTCGCCCGCCCCGCCGACCCTGTCGAGCCCCTCCCGCCCTCCAACTGGTGAGCCGGCAGGATACGGGCCCACAGCCTGTCCCATCTGCCCGGAGAGGAGACTTCGGCGTGGCGGTTCCCCCCGCTTCCCGTGGGCTCGGGCAGCGTCCACCTCTACGGGCGGCGCCGACCTCCCCGCTCGCCCGGAGAAGAGGACTCCTGACCGGGGCTGTTCGGACGGTTCGCGTTTTTGCCTTGCCGCTCGGCGTGGACATCCGTCCGCCGTGACCTCGGTGGGGCGGGTGGGTTGTGCGGCATGCCTGGCGTCTCCGTGCGCTACTGAGCGGCTCGCCGACCGGGCGGAAAGCCCGCGCGGAGCGGCCCCGTCCCGTGCCGCGTTGCCCGGATCATCGGGCGGGTGTGTGCTGGGTTGAGGTGATGCCGCGGTCGGCAGTCTCCGCTCGCGGACGGCTGCGCCGTGGCGGGGACGTGCCCGGGGCGCCGGCGGACGGGACCGGCCTCCTCGGGGGTGAGGAGTTCCGCGCGATGTCTGTACTTGATCGGAGCCAGGCGCTGGACCACGTGGTCGTGGTCATGTTCGAGAACCGGTCGTTCGACAACCTGCTGGGGCGGCTGTACGAGCCGGGCGAGGTGCCGAGCTTCGAAGGCGTCATCGGCAAGGACCTCGCCAACCCGGTCCCGTCGTGGGCCGAGGACGGCGCGGACCGCGGACCGGTGCCGTACGCCGTGGCACCGACCATGGACACCCCGAACCCGGACCCGGGCGAGGAGTACCAGCACCTCAACACCCAACTCTTCGGCACCATCGACCCGCCGGACAACCGGGGGGTCCTCGCCGAGCGGATGCTCCCGCCCTACAACGCACCCGCCGAGGCGGGCCGCGTACCCACCATGGACGGCTTCGTCACCGACTACATCAGCGCCTTCACCGCCGAGACGGGGCGCCGGCCGACGTACGACGAGTACGCGCAGATCATGACCGGCTACACGCCCGCACAGATGCCCGTCCTGTCGGCCCTGGCCCGCGGGTTCACCACCTTCGACCACTGGTTCTGCGAGGTCCCCTCGCAGACCTTCACCAACCGGTCCTTCTTCCACGCGGGCACCGCCTCGGGCTACGTCGTCAACATGTCCCCGATCGACTCCTTCCCGGTGCACAACACCGCCGAGACCGTGTTCGACCGGCTGGACGCCAACGGGCTGACCTGGCGGGTGTACTGCAGCCCGCCCGCGCGGCTGCCGTTCACCGGAATCATCCACGCCGCCCGGCTGCGCGATCGGTTCGACCACTTCCACAGCACCGACCGGTTCCTGGAGGACGCGGCGAACGGGACACTGCCCACCTACTCGTTCGTCGAGCCCGCCCTGATCTACGGCCACAACGACATGCACCCGCCCGAGGGCGCCCTCTTCCCGGGCCTGAGCCTGGACACCCCGTCCTCGCTGCTCGGCGGCGAGGCCCTGCTCGCTCAGCTCTACGACGCCGTCCGCACCTCCGCCTCGCCCACCGGGTCGAACGCCTACAACACCCTGTTCCTGGTCACCTTCGACGAGGCCGGCGGCACCTACGACCACGTCCCGCCCCCGTCGGCGGCGCCCCCCGAGGGGGCCGCACCCGCAGGCCAGTACGGATTCCGCTTCGACCGCCTCGGCATCCGCGTCCCCGCCGTCGCCGTCTCCGCATGGGCCCCGGGACAGACGGTCGTCACCGACCTCCACCACAGCACCTCGCTCATCCGCGCGCTGCGCGAGCGCTGGTCGCTCGGCGCGCCGTTCTCCGGGCGGGAGGCCACGGCCCCCGACCTCGGGGCCGCCCTGTCGCTGCGGACCCCGCGCGACCCCGCGGACTGGCCCGAGGTCCACCCTCGGCCGGTCCCGGCGTTCACCGAGGCCGTGCTCCCACCGGACCGGCCGCTGTGCGGCCTGCCCAGATCCCTGTTCTTCGCCTTCCTGGGCCTCGGCCGCGAGCTCGGGCAGTCCGTGCCCGACATCGCGCCCGACGCCGATCTCACCGGGGGCGAGGGCCTCGCGATGCTCCACGAGATGTTCGGTCACCTGTTCCCCAACCTCCGCGACGGCCGCTGACCGGGGCGGGGCCGGTGTCCGGTTCGACCGTCAGCAGCGTCGGCAGGCGGGCCTGTCAGGGCTGCTGGGCCTGCTCCCGGGCCGTGCGGATCGCCATGATGTTGTCGACGAGGCGGTCGGCGTCGGTTGCGGGATCCATCGGGAAGGCGAGCAGGGCGCGTACGTAGACCGGGGCGAGGATCAGTTCGACGATGTCGCTCCAGGTGAGCACGGTTGTGCTGCTTGCTTCCAGGGTGGCTTGGAGCTGGCGGACTCGGGGTTCGACGAAGGCGAGGCTGCTCTCGCCCTGCTCCCCGGCGCGGAGCATGGCGCGGAAGAAGGCCAGGTGCCCGGGCTCGGCCACGTCGGCGAGCAGTTGGCTGGTCCAGGTGTGCAGGTCGGCCCGCAGGTCGCCGGTGGCAGGGATGGGTGAGCGGCGGCCGAGCTCCTCCACGACGGTGTCGATGACCAGGCCGTCTGCGGTCCGCCAGCGGCGGTAGATGGTGGCCGGGTGGACACCGGAGCGTGCTGCCACCTCCGCGATCTCGACGGTGCCGTCGCTGGATTCGGCCAGCAGTTCGCGGGTGGCCGCGTGGACGGCCTCTCTGGTGCGGGCGGTCCGGCCGCCGGGCCGGGACGTCCCCGATGCTTGCGTCACCGCTCCAGCTTATCGCGAATCTGTTGCGTTAGGTGGGTTCGGCGTGGCACGCTAAATGCGAAAGATTCGCGTCAGTGCGGTCGAGTCGAACGGGAGGGTGTCATGGCACGGGTACTGGTGGTGGGTGGCGGGATCGCGGGGGACACCCTCGCGCTGATGCTGGAGCGGGCGGGTTGGGCGGTCACCGTCGCCGAGATCGCCCCGGCGCTGCGGACCGGCGGGCAGACCGTCGACCTGCGCGGCGACTGCCGCGAGGTCCTGGACGGACTCGGCCTGCTCCCGGCCGCGTTGGAGTGCCTGGTCCCGCAGGCGGGGGCGGCGTGGATCGACGCGGGGGAGGGGCGGCTGGCCGAGATGCCGGTGACCGCTTTCGACGGGGGCGGCCTGGTGTCGAAGGAGGAGCTCCTGCGGACCGATCTCGCCCGGATCATCCACAAAGCGGCCGGTCCGGGAGTCACGCACCGGTTCGGCGAGACCGTCGACGCCCTGGAGGACACCCCGACCGGTGTTCTCGCGCGGTTCCGCAGCGGCACGGTGGAGGAGTTCGACCTCGTGGTGGGCGCCGACGGCGCGCACTCGCGCGTCCGCGCACTGAGGTTCGGCCCCGAGGAGCGCTACCGCAAGCCGCTCGGGTTGGCACACGCCTGGTTCACCCTCCCCGAGGGCCCGGGGACGCCCGCGCTGGACGGCTGGTTCCTGATCCACAACGCGCCGGGCCGGCGGAGCGTGGAGGCCCGGCCGGGGCGGGCGGGGGAGCAGGAGGTCGGGCTGACCTTCGCCGCCGACTCCCTGCCGCCCCGACACGACCGGGAGGCCCGCCTCGCGCTGCTGGAGCGGACCTTCGCCGACGTCGGATGGCGCACCAAGGAGTTCCTGGCCGCCGCCCGGCAGGCGGAGGACTTCGCGTTGGACACGTTCGACCAGGTGCGGATGGCGAGTTGGCGCGACGGCCGGGTGGTGCTCCTCGGCGACAGCGCCTGGTGCGCCAGCCCGCTCAGCGGCCTGGGCACGGCGCTCGCGCTGCGCGGCGCGGCCGAACTGGCCGCCGCGCTGGACGAGGCCGGCGTCCTGGCCGACCTCGACCGGCTGCCCGCCGCACTGGCAGCCTTCGAGCAGGCGATGCGCCCGCGGGTCGCCTCGGCCCAGCAGCTGCCGCCCGGCCGGATCGCCTCCGTGGCACCCAAGTCGGCGCTCGGAATCCGGGTCAACGCGCTGGCGATGCGGGCGCTCCAGTCCCGGGCGCTGCGGCCGCTGGTGCGGCGGGCGATGGCGGACACCGAGCACGGCCGCGCCCCGAAGCGGGCGGCGGAGACCCCGGCCGCGACAGCGGCGGGGTGACAGTTCACCCTCCAGGCGCCCGCGTCGCGCGCTTACCAGCCTGCGCTGTCAGGGGCTACGGCCGATTCCCGAACCTCTCGTTCGGCCTTCGCGGTGGCCAGAGCGGGACCGATGATCTCGTACATGTTCGGGCCGAGTTTGCGGATTCGGGCGCGTTCGGTCTCCGCGAGTCGTGCCCGCCACAGATCGTCGCGGTCGAGCGCGCAGCCCGGTGCGGTCTCGATCCACGTCCGCACCAGTTCCATCTCCTGCACGGTCAATTTTGGCGAGGCCATCACGGGACCCTTCTGTCGCAGCGTGATTTCTCTGCTCACGCACGGCTCACGCACGGCGATCGTCGCCGACGTCCCCACCCGCACGGGTGCCTCGCGGGTGTGCGTGCGGCTGACCCGGGACGGACCGAACGCTGACAGCCCGGGAGGACTCCCGGAGCCCCTCGGCGGTCAGGTGGCCGGGTGTACGCCAAGCGGGCGGGCTGCGAGGACGGGCCCTGCACCTGCGGCAGGTGCGCTGGTCGGGGCGTCCATGCTGCGACTGTGCAGCGCTTCGCGCCATGCGCCAAAGCGCATCGGTTCTGCAGCGCTTCGACGACCCTGACCGCCGTAGCGAGGGCCTGCCGTTGGTGGCCGGGGAAGATCTGATCATGCTCCGTGAGTGAGACGGTTCTCGTGGTTCCGAAGGCTCCGCCGTCGATCTTGCGAAGGCGGGAATTGCGGGCGGGCTGCGCGCTCGCCGTGCTGGCTTCCGAGCAGTCGCCGGCCGCAGTGGCTCGGCTTGACGGCGAAGTCGGGACCGCCCGACCCGCCGCCCCACCTCGCCCTTCACCCCCGGGGGGGGGGGGGGGGGGCGGCGGGGGGCCCCCCCCCCCCCCCCCGCCGCCCCCCCCCCCCCCCGCGCCCCCCCCCCCCCCCCCCCCCCCCCCCCCCCCCGAGGTTCGCTCAGTCACCCTCGTCCGCGTCCTCCTCGGGACGGCGCCAGAGCCGGTGGAACCTCGGGCGCGAGGGTGGCCGGTCGTCGAACAACGGCCGCAGGTTGTTGGCCACTTCGACGTGGTGGTGCTCGTCCCCGATCGGCACGATGCGCTCGCTCCGCGCGAGGAAGGCCCGGACGACCGCGGTCGGCACCCGGAGCACCGCGGTGCTCTCCTCCCCGGTCAGGGAGATGAAGACCGTGTCACGCTCCGCGTCCGGGGCCGGGTCGGGGAAGACCGACACGTCGCCCCCGCCGGCCCAGGTGGTCGTGCCGGTGGCGAGGAGGTCCCGGGCGAAGGTCCACCGCACCGGCGCACCCGCGTACACCTGCATGTCCAGGTGCACCGCGTACGGCTCCGCCGGGTCGTAGCGCAGACAGGCCGGGACGGGCACGGTCAGGCCCGGCGCCACGACGACCTCCGTGTCGATCCGGTCCACCACGCCGCCCGCGGCGGTGCGCTGACGGGGAATGCGTCCGCCGCTCACGACACCACCAGCGCAGAGAACGGCGGACGGTGCAGGGGAAACGTTTCCGCAGGCCAGTTGAAGAATTCATCAATTTCCACACCGCATCCAACGAGGCAGCCCGCCCCGGGTCACGCGCCGTCCGTCACCCCGTCGGCGGTGCCGACCACTTGACGGTCTAGGACGCCTGACCTAGGTTCTGGGTCAGGCGTCCTACGACATCGGAGGGAATCACCGTGACCGCAGTGGCGACCCGGGAGCAGATCGTGGCGGCGGCCGACCGGCTCTTCTACCAGCAGGGCTACGAGCACACGTCGTTCGCGGACATCGCCGGAGCGGTCGGGCTGTCACGGGGCAACTTCTACTACCACTTCAAATCCAAGGACGCGATCCTGGACGCGGTGATCGACGTCCGCCTCGCCGCCACCCGGCGAATGCTGGAGCAGTGGGAGGCCGAGGCCCCGACCCCGGCCGGCCGCATCATGCGGTACGTCGAGATCGTGCTGACCAACCGCGCCGACATCCAGGACCACGGCTGCCCGGTGGGCACCCTCACCACCGAGCTGGCCAAGCTGGAGCACGCCATGCTCGGGCGGGCCGGCCTCCTGTTCACCCTGTTCCGCACCTGGCTGCGCGAGCAGTTCGCACTCCTCGGGCACGCCGAGCAGGCCGACGAACTGGCGATGCACGTCCTGGCCTTCAGCCAGGGTGTCGCCGTCATGGCCAACGCCTTCCGCGACGAGGCGTTCATCCAACGCGAAGTCGACCGGATGCGCGACTGGCTCCACACCTACGAGAAATGAGAGATCGCATGTTCGTGGTCCTGCTCCGGTTCTCCGACAACAGGTCCGCCGCCGGCGAGCACATGGCCGGCCACCAGCAGTGGATCCAACGCGGCCTGGACGACGGGGTGTTCCTGCTCGTCGGCAGCATCCAGCCGGGCCTCGGCGGCGCCGTCCTCGCCCACGACACCTCGCGCGAGGAACTGCAGAAGCGCGTCGACGAGGACCCGTTCGTCGCCCAGGACGTCGTCACCGCGGAGGTCGTCGAGATCGCGCCCGGCATGGCGGACGAGCGGCTCGCCTTCCTGCTGTGACAGCCCGGTGGGGCTGTTCCCGCTCGGGTGCCTGCCGGAGCGGGAACAGTCCCACAAGGAATTCACAGGATCGGTCCCTACGGTGCGGGACAGGAAGTGACGGACCGTCACGCACGGGACGCGTGGCCCGGGTTGCGCTCAACGAGGCGCCCGGGTGGGTCCGCACCACTCGATCCTGAGGGGGGATCTTGACCTCATCGCACCGTGGACGCCTGAGGATCGCTGCCGCCGGGGGAGTCCTCGCCCTGGCCGTCGGCGCTCTCGCCACCGCCCCGAGCACGGCTGCCGCGCAGCACCGTGCGAGCGACTCCGCCGTCGTGCTGCCCGTGTCCGACTCCGCGCCGGTGTCGGAGCCCGACGCCGCGCCGCCCGGTGGCGGCAAGTACCCGACCGTCGTCCTGCCCAACCGGTCCGAGCCGTCCGAGCAGCCGGAGGCGAAGGCCAAGCCGCGGCACGACGTCGACGGCGACGGCATGAGCGACCTGATCGTGATGGAGTACGACCAGACCACGGCGGTCTACCTGTCGTCGCTCAAGATGTGGGCCGAGTACACGATCTCCAAGGTCGACCCGGACGCGTCCTTCAAGGACATCCTGCCGATCGGCGACGCGGGCGGCACGACCAATCCGGAACTGCTGTCCCTGTCCTTCGACGGCGTCCTCACGCTCTACGGGGCCGGCGTGAGCTCCACGACGGCGCCCCTGTGGTCGGGCACCGGCTGGCAGAAGTACAACCGCGTCATCGCCACCGGGGACGTCACCGGAGACCACCACCCGGACCTGCTGGCCCGCGACTTCGCCGGTGACCTGTGGCTGTACCCGGGGACGGGCACGCTCACCAAGCCCTTCGACGCGCGGGTCAAGGTCGCTTCCGGCTGGGGGATCTACGACCAGATCGTCGGCGCCAGCGACGTCGACGGCGACGGGATCGGCGACGTGCTCACCCGCACCCTGAACGGTGAGCTGTGGTTCCACAAGGGGGCCGGCAGTGCCACCGCCCCGCTCAAGGCCCGGGTCAAGGTCGGCACCGGCTGGAACGCGTACAACGTGATCACCGGCTCGGACGACCTCGACGGCGACGGCCTCGGCGACCTGCTCGCCCGCGACGGCGACGGCGTGGAGTACTCGTTCAAGTCGACCGGCGGCGGGCACTTCGGCGCGGCCCAGTACTTCGGCAGCGACTGGGAGTTCAACACCTTCATCGTCGGGGCGGGCACCACCCAGCTCTACGGCAAGGCCGAGAACCTCATGACCCAGACCAATGGCAAGCTGGTCAAGTACTACGCCCTGGCGAACGGGACCTACCTCACCCCGCCGGTCAACGCCGGGCCCGAGGAGCCCGGTTCCCGCAACACGTACGCCACCGCGCTCAACAGCCACAACCACGCCGCCTACGTGCAGAACATCGGCAGCGACCTGTACATCCGCGGCACGAAGATCAACTCCAACTGGAACTACACCATGATGGTCGGCCCCGGCGACCTCACCGGCGACGGCAAGGGCGACCTGCTCAGCCGCGACGCGGCCGGAGTCCTGTGGCTGCACCCCGGTGACGGGGCGGTCTACACCAAGCTCGGCACGCCCATCAAGGTCAGCAGCGGCTGGAACGCCTACAACACGCTCGTCGGCGCGGGCGACTACTCCGGCGACGGCCGGGCCGACCTGCTCGCCCGGGACACCTCCGGCCGCCTGTTCCTCTTCAAGGGGACGGGGGTGTCCACCGCGCCGTTCGCCGCCCGGGAGCAGATCGCCAGCGGCTGGGACGTCTACGACATGCTCCTCGCGCCGGGTGACATCACCGGCGACAGCAAGGGCGACATCCTCGCCCGCACCCCCAACGGCGTCCTGTACCGCTACTCCTCGACCGGCAACGCCGGCACCGCGACCTTCGCCCCCCGGGTGAAGTTCGGCACCGGCTGGGACGCCTACCGCACCATGCTCTGATCCCCACCGACGCGGCCCTCGCCCCGATCCACCGCTCCGCCCGCGGAGCGCACCGGACCGGGGCGGGGGCCGCCCGCTGGGCGCGGCCAGTCGTCCGAGCCGCCCGAAAACAGCTCGTCGACAGCGCCCCGGCACGTCATCCTGACCCCATGGGAGACAGAGCCAACGTCATCGCGGTCCGCGAGGACGGTACGTACGAGCTGTACCGGAGCGGCTGGGCGGTCGGCATCGACCTCGACCTGCTCGACGGGCCGGAGGCGGTCCTCGCCATGCTGCCCGGACTCCGCCAGGACGGCTGGTGGCTGGACGACACCATGGCCCAGGGCGGGGTCCTGCTCGACCTCGGCCGGAAGGTACTCCTGTTCTTCGCCTGGGAGGGGCCGAGCACCGAACTGCGCCACCGCGCGGCCACGTTCGAGCTGGTCCGCGCGGCGTGGCCGGGCTGGGAGGTCCGCTGGCTCTACGACGGCGCGGCAGAACTGCGCGAGTACGTCGGGCTGGACCCGGAGTTCGTCCGCGACCGCGGTGCGCGCCTCTCGAGGGCACCGTTCCTCGCCCCGGGAGACGAGGACCTGGCCGGCCCCGACCCGGGCGGTGTGGTGGTCACGGTCGGCGACCGGGGCTGCCACATCGCCTCCGACGCCTTCGACCACCCCGTCCGCGAGGGGGAGCACCTGCTCGGCCGACTGGCGGACGCGCCCGAGCACGGCGTCTGCCGCCTGCACGTCAACTCCGGCATCCACCTCGACCCGGAGCGCCGCCGACTGGGCTGGTGGTCCCTCTACTCCTCCCCGCAGGCCTACCGGGTACCGGAGTTGTGGCCGGGCTGGACGGTCGAGTTCTGGCAGGACGCATGGGAACGGCACGTCCGGGCCGCCGGCCGCTTCTCCCCGGCGCCGTTCGACGACGGAGCGGAAGCCGTCGCCGCGGTACTGGCCGAGGCCCAGGAGCGCCGGGACACCCGGGCCCGCCACCGCGCGGAGGTCATGCGTCTGCGAACCGCGTCGGCCCGTCCCCGGGCGGACTGACCGGAACCGGCCCGGCGGAGTTCCCCGACGACGGCAGCGAAGAGGGCTTCACGTCGGCTGGAGGGCCGACTTCACGTCGAGCCGGTCCGGTCCGGAGTCGCCGGACATCGCGGAGTCGCGGATCCAGCTGTCGCGCTCGACCGTGTGCCGCGGCGGCCGCCAACCGGGCGGTTCCGGTCCGGCGGTGGCGGGGGTGCCGGATGTCCGCCGGCGGCGCAGAGCCGGTGTTCTTCGGGCGGGGAGCTCTGGTTGACTGTCCGTCAGCCGAGCGCGGAGGGGCAGCGGATGAGCTGGTTGAGGCGGGGACAGCGGCAGGAGCGGGCCGAGGCCGCGCGGGCGGAGGCCCGCTCGGCGGAGTGGGGCGGTGGTGCGGACGGGGAGGCGCTGGCAGACCTCCACTCGTTCCGGGACGAGGTCCTGGCGCTGACCGCTCTGCCTCCCGACGTCGAGATCCTGATGTCCGACCTCGCGGTCGGGTGGGCGGACGTCACGCCGGAGCGCCCTGCCCTGACGGTCCTGCCGATGATGGAGCGCAGGGGGCTGGTGACCCTGCCCCGGGGCGGCGACGGCGTGCGGCGGCTCACTTTCCCCGGACGGCTCCACGCGCTCCTCTCCTCCCGTCGGACCGAGGAGGAGATCCGGGCGGGGCACCGCCGCGTCCTCGCCCGGGCCCGGAGCCTGCTGCCGGAGGGCGGCCACTGGTGGCAGCTGCCGGTCGCGGAGACCTACCTCTGGCACCACCTGCCCTGGCACCTCGCCGGCGACGACCCCGCTGCCGCCGGGCGGCTGGTCGAGAACCCCCGCTGGCTGGCCGCGAAGGTCAGGGTCTGCGGGGTGGCCGCCGTGCGAGCGGACCTGGCGATGGTCGACACCCCGGAGACCGGCACGGCCCGCCGGGTGGTGGAGCGGATCGCCGACCGGCTGGAGTTCCGGGCCTGCCCGGATCCGGTCGTCCGGGCCGGACTGCTGCTCGATGCCCTGGCCGAGGAGACCGTCCTGCGGGCGGAGGTCGACCTCGTGCGGCAGGAGCCGGAGGAGCAGGATCCGGGGCGCGTCGTCGCCGACCTGTCGCGCGCCCTGGTGAGGGTGATGCCGTCCCCGTCGTACGTCAAGGACGTCGCCCTGTCGGCGGACGGGAGCTGGATGGTGACCGCCTCGGGCCACAAGGCCAGCCGGATCCACGGCATCGCCGACCGGAGCGTGCGGCACGTCCTGGGCCCGACCGAGGGGACCAACGAGGTCTGCGCGATCATGCCGGACGGGCAGCGGGTGATCACGGGGGACTACGACGCCGCCCGCTGGTGGGACACGGCCACGGGACGGCTCCTGCGGACGGTCGACGGCTGGACCACCGAGCTCGCCGTCGACCCCGGTGGTGCCTGGTGCGCCACCGACACCCCGCCCCGCCCCGCGGTCATCGACTCCACGACCTACGCGATCCGAAGGCTCGGCAAGAAATCGGACCCCCGCGACCCCATCAGCGCGATGGCCTGCTCCCCGGACGGGAGAACCGTCGCCATCGGCGACCTGAACCGGCGGATCCGGCTGTGGGACCCCGTCTCCGGCAAACTGCGGGCAGAACTCCCGCAGTCGCCCGAAGCCGTCCTCCGGCTGGCCTTCGCCCCCGACGGGAGCTGGCTGGCCACCGCCTGTCGGGACGGGGTTCGCATCCTGGGCCTGCCGGACGGCCGGGAGCGCCTGCACATCCCCGCCTCGCACCGGTTCGCCGTCGGCGACGGAGGCCGCTGGCTCGCAGTCCCGGGCGAGACCGTCCGCATCCACCTGGCCGACACCGGCGAACTGCTCGGCGAGTTCACCCCGGACCGCGGCCCGGCCCACGAGGTGCGGGCCTCGCCCGACGGCCGGTACCTGGCCACCTGGCACCTGGGCAGCGCATCCGTCCTCGTCTGGGACGCCCGCCGCCTCGTCCGCTGACGCCGCCGCCGAGGACCACCGGCTCCGGAGGCCGGGCGGGTCGTGAAGCGCAACGGCTTCCCAGCGGAAGTTCCAAACCCCACCGACGCGGCCCTCGCTCCGCTCCGTCGCTCCGTCGCTCCTGCTGCGGACTGCACCGGACGGTGGTGGGGGCCTCGTCGCCCGCGGGTGCGATCACCGTTCCGACGGGGCCACGCTCGCGTTCGTGTGCGCGGCCAGGCCGTCCAGGAGCGTGAGGGCCGCGCGCTGGGCCTGCTCGTCGCGGGAGGCCGGCGAGGTGCGGGCGGGCCGGCCCCGCGCGTCGAGGTAGAGCCCGGTCCGGCCTTCCAGTTCGGCCGCCGTCGCCGCCGCGAGCGGGGAGAGGGCGGCGGTGTCGGGGCTCCGCCGGGCCGGGCCGAGCCGGTAGTACAGCGCCCAGCCCGCCCGCATCGCCGGCGGCAGGAACGTGCGGTCCATCGAACGCGTCATGCCCGTGTCCGCCGGCCCCGGGTCGACGGCGGCCACGCTCACCGGGCCGCCGCCGAGTTCCCGGGCGAGGGCGAACCCCGCCATCAGAGCGAGCAGCTTGCTGCGGGCGTACGCGGTCATCGCCACGTAGGGGGCGGCCTGGGCCTGCGGATCGCCGAGCGCGTCGGCGGCCCGCCGGACCATCTTGTGCGCGGAGGAACTGACCAGCACGACCCGGGAGGCGCGGCCCGGCTCCGCGCTCGCGGCCAGGCGGTCGTGGAGCAGCCGGGTCAGCAGCACCGGGGCCACCGCGTTGACGGCGAGGTTCTCCTCCAGGCCGTCCGGGGTCGTCCGCCGCGAGCCGTTGTTGACACCGGCGTTGTTGACCAGCAGGTGCAGCCGGGGGTGGTCGGCGAGGACCTCGTCGGCGAGGCGCCGCACGTCGCCGAGTACGCCGAGGTCGGCGATCCTCAGCCGGACGGCCCCGGGCGCGACCCCGGCGGCCTCGGCGATCGTGCGGACCGCGTCCCGCCCGCGCCCGGGATCCCGGCCCGTGACGATGACCTCCGCCCCGCGCCGGGCCAGGCCGACGGCGGTGCTCATGCCGATGCCGCCGGTACCGCCGGTGACCAGCGCGACCCGCCCGGCCAATGAACGGTCGGGGACTCTGGTGTCCACGGCCGCCCCCTTTCCCTGTGTTCGTCAGAACTTGTGATATGCACTCGCTGCATTCGATGCATTGAGTGCACTGAGATGGATGCTAGGCCTCGACCGGCACAGAGTGCAATGTCTGCATGTCGTGCGGCCGCCGCACTCGGTGCACTGGATGCACCAAAGGGCTAGGGTGGGGCGCATGGACCAGCGACCCACGCTCCGCGAACGCGAGCGACAGCGACGGCACCTGCTCATCGCCGACACCGCACTCCAGCTGTTCGCCGAACGCGGTTTCGAGGACACGACCGTGCAGGACATCGCCGCCGCCGTCGGCATGGCTCCGCGCACGTTCTTCCTGCACTTCCCCAGCAAGGACGACGTGCTGTTCGACCTGGACGTCCGGCGCTGCGCCGATCTCGCCGACCGGCTCGCCGAGCGCCCCGCCGGTGCCGGAGCGCTGGAGATCGCGGAACGGGTCGTCCACCGCTGGATCACCGAACGCGGCCCGGAGACCGAGCAGTTGCTCGCCCGGATCATCGGCGGTTCGCCGCCGCTCGCCGCCCGTGCCCGGCTCCAGGCGTCCCGCTACCAGGACCTGCTGACCGTCGCCCTCCGCGCCGACCTCGGCGCCGGTCCGGACGACCCTCGCCCCGCCATGGCGGCCGCGGCGGCCCTCGCGGGCTGGGAACACGCGGGCCGCCGCCACGCCCGCGGCGAGGCGACGGCAGCCGTCCTGCCGGGACTGCTCGTTCGCGCCTCCGCGGCCGCGTCCGCCGTGCTCGCCACCGACTGAGGAGGCGCTCCGACCCGGGGGTATCCCTCGACGCCGGGGCGTGGAGCGATCACGCTCCGGCGGGGATCAATCCTCCAGCGGCGTCCCGGTGTCGGGCCGGCGGGCTGGTCTCTCGCCGGAGCGGCGTGCGATGAAGCGGGTGAGGAGGACGACGTTGCGGGGGGCGGAGCGGTCGCCGGCTATCCGGGTGAACAGCAGGTTGGCCGCGGTGCTGCCGATGGCGATCGGGTCCTGGCTGACGACGGTCAGGGGCGGGTCGAGCCGCTTGGCGAGGGGCAGGTCGTCGAAGCCGACGACGGCCATCGGGGCGGGGCGGCCGGTGGTCTGCGGTCCGCCGTCGTCCTCCATGCCGTCCAGGACGCCCTGGGTGATCAGGTCGTTGCTGCTGAACAGGGCGGTCGGCGGCTCGGGCAGGGCGCCCAGTGCGGCGAGGGCGAGCCGGGTGTCCAGTGGGGAGCGCAGCCCGTGTTGTACCAGGGCGGGGTCGGTGGGCAGGCCGTGGGCCGTGAGCGCGTCCTGGTAGCCGGCGTAGCGCTCGCTCTGGGTCCAGATGTTGTGGCGGTCGCCGAGGTAGGCGATCCGGGAGTGGCCGTGGTCGAGCAGGTGGGTGACGGCGCGTCGGGCCCCGTCCCGGTTGTCGACCGTGACGGTGTCGACGTCGAGGTCCTTGGCGGGGCGGTCGACGCAGACCACCTGGGTGCCCGCCTCCAGGGCGGTGCGCAGGAAGCCGTGGCTGCCGATGGTGGGAACCATGATCAGGCCGTCCACCTGCCGCGCGGTGAAGGCGGCGATCACGTCGCGCTCGCGGCGCGGTTCGTCGTTGGTGCTGCCGACCAGGACGACGTAGCCGCGCCGGTGCGCCTCGTCCTCGATCGAACGGGCCATCAGGGCGTAGAAGGGGTTGGCGAGGTCGTCCACGACCAGGCCGATGGCGGAGGTGCCGAGCCGTTTCTGCCGCAGGTTGCGGGCGTTGTCGTTGCGCTGGTAGCCGAGTCGGCGCACGGCCTGTTCGACCTTGGCGGCGGTGTCGGGCGAGACTCCCGGGGTCTGGGAGACGACCCGGGAGACCGTCATCAGACTGACCCCTGCGGCCTGGGCCACGTCCTTCATCGTCGGGCGCTTCAACAGGCTTCCTCCTCGGCGGGCCCGGTACGTCCGCCGGCCGGGGCGGGCGTCGGCGAGTGAATCCTACGACGCCCGCCGGCCGGTTCCGGGGGTCAGCAGGCGGCCCGGTAGACGTACTTGGCCACCGCGGGGTCGTCGATGTTCGCCTTGGTGATGGCGACCATGGTGGTGCCGATCCGCGCGGTGACCGGCTTCTTGCCGATGGCGGCGAGCGCCTGGTCGACGCCCTGGACGCCGATCCCGGCCGGGTCCTGGGCGACCAGGATGTCCAGGGTGCCGTTCTTGAGGGCGGTGACCTCGTCCGGTTCCGCGTCGAACGCGGCGACCTTGACGGTGCCCTGGCGGCCCGCGGCCTGGAGACCGGTGGCGACGCCCTGCGCGGTGTTGGTGTTGCCGGCGAAGACCCCGCCGAGGTCGGGGTGGGCGGCCAGGGTGGCCTGGATCTGGGTGGCCGCGGTCGCGGGAAGGTCGTTGTCGTAGAGGACGGGCAGCAGCGTGATGCCCGGGTGCTTGGCCTTCATCTCCTCGGTGAAGCCCTTGATCCGGGCGTCGGTGGTGGAGACGCCGGGCTTGACGCTGATGACGATGGCGGAGCCCTTGTCGCCCATCAGCTCGGCCAGCGCCTTGGCGGCGGTGCGGCCGCCGGCCTCGTTGTCGGAGGAGATCCGGGAGACACCGATGGAGGCGTCGCTGACCTCGGTGTCCACCAGGACGACCTTCGTGCCGGCGTTCTGCAGCTGGGCCAGCGACGGGGTGAGGGCCTGGGTGTCGACCGGCGAGATCAGCAGCCCGTCGGGGCGGCTCGCGCCGACCGAGTCGACGATGGGCCGCTGTACGGCGACGTCCCACTGCGCGGAGCCGTCGACGGTGAGCTTGACGCCCTGCTTCTTCGCCTCCTCCTGGGCGGCGCAGGCCATGGTGATGTAGAACGGGTCGCTCTTGACGCCGGTGATCAGCTTCAGCGTGGTGCCCTTGGCACTGTCCGAGCCGCTGCCGGAGCCGCTGCTGCAGCCGGCGGTGGCGGCCGCGACCAGGGCGAGGACGGCGCAGCAGCGGACGAGGGTGTGCGTTCTGCCGGTTCCGGGCATGGCGGACTTCCTCCTGCGGTTGGGGGAGTGAGGGTGGACGGCCGGCGGCGCGGCCGGACGGTCGGCCGCTTGCGCGGCCCGGTGGTCGGCCGCGTTCGCGGCCCGGTGGTCAGCTGTGCCGGCGGCCTTGGCGGCCTGGCGGCCCCGGCGGTCAGCCGCGTTCGCGGCCGCGTCGGCGGAACTGGTCGAGGTACACCGCCGCGACCAGGACGACGCCGATCGCGACGTCCTGCCAGTACTGCTGGACGTCCATGATGATCAGACCGGTGGTGAGGACGGCGGGGATGAAGACGCCGATCACCGTGCCGAGCACGCTCCCGCGGCCGCCGAACAGGCTGGCCCCGCCGAGCACGACGGCGGTGATGACCTTCAGGTTGTCGGTGGAGTGCCCGGCGATCGAGGTGGTGCCGAAGTAGGCCAGCCACATGGTGCTGCCGAGCCCGGAGAGCAGGCCGGTCAGGGCGTAGACCTTCACCAGGTGGCGGTCGACGTCGATGCCGACCCGGCGGGCGGCCTCCGGGTTGGAGCCGATGGCGTAGGTGTGGCGGCCGAACCGGGTGCGGGCGAGGACCAGGCCGAACACCAGGGTGGTGGCGAAGGCGATGACGACCAGCCAGGGGATCTGGCCGAAGAGCTTGCCGAAGCCGACGGTGCGCTGGAGCTGCGCGGAGACCGCGCCGGTCGGGTCCTGGCCGCCGGTGATGATCTGGGCGATGCCGAGGGCCGCGCCGAAGCCGCCGAGGGTGACGATCAGCGGCGGGACCTTGGCCTTCGCCACCAGCCAGCCCTGCAGGGCGCCCCAGATCAGCCCGGTGACCAGGGCGATCAGCGTGGACACCGCGACGGTGCCCCAGCCGGCCGCCGCGCCGCCGTGGTGGATGGTGTACTCGGCCGACAGGACGGCGGAGAGCACCAGGACGGAGCCCACCGACAGGTCGATCCCGGCGACGATGATCACGTACGTCATGCCGACGCCCAGGACCAGGTAGATCGCGGCGTTGGTGGCGATCTGTGTGAGGTCGTAGCGGGTCAGGAAGGTGTCGGGCCGGGCGGCGGTGAAGAACGCGACGAGCAGGAGCAGGACGCCGAACGTCCAGACCTCGTTGACCGCGGCGAGCCGGCGCACCCAGGCGGGGACCGCGAACCGGGGCCGACCGCGGCCGACCTGACCTGACGCCACGTCGTCTGCCGCCACGTCGTGGACCTTGTCGGGCACGTGCGCACTCACACTCCACCGTCCTTCCCGAGGGTGTGTCCGTCGTCCGGTCGGGCGTCCGGTCGGGCGTCCGGTCCGGCGTCCGGTCCGGCGTCCGGTCCGGCGTCCGGCGGAGCGTCGAGGGCGCCGGTCATCGCGCCGACGAGTTCCTCGACCGAGGTCGTGGCGGCGTCGAGGACCGCCACCCGCCGCCCCAGCCGCAGGACCTCCACGCGGTCGGCGACCGAGAGCACCTCCGGCATGTTGTGGCTGATCAGCACGACCGAGATGCCCCGGTCGCGAACCCGTCGGATGGTCTCCAGCACCCGGCCGCGCTGGACCACGCCGAGGGCGGCGGTCGGCTCGTCCATGAAGACGACGCGGCCGGCGAAGGCGACCGCGCGGGCGACCGCGACCGACTGCCGCTGCCCGCCGGACAGCGCCGCCACCGGAACGGTCACGTCCCGCAGGTCGACGCCGAGTTCGGCGAAGGCGGCGACGGCGGAGCGGCGCATCGCGGCGTTGTCCAGCACCCCGAGCCGGCCCAGCAGCCCCGGGCGGAACAGTTCGCGACCGAGGTGCAGGTTGGCCGCCGCGTCCAGGTCCTGGGCGAGGGCGAGGTCCTGGTAGACCGTCTCCACTCCGTGGCGCCTGGCGTCGAGCGGGCCGGTGAGCCGGACCGGCACGCCGTCGACCAGGATCTCGCCGCCGTCGGGGGAGACGGTCCCGGAGAGGGTCTTGACCAGGGTGCTCTTCCCGGCGCCGTTGTCGCCGATCAGGGCCACCACCTCGCCCGGGTGGACGGTGAAGTCGGCCCCCTGGAGGGCGTGCACCTGGCCGTAGCGCTTGCTGACCTTCCGGGCTTCCAGGAGTGGTTGGGTCATCGGGCCGACCTCCGCGCCGCTATTGGGAACGTTCCCACAAGTGGTTGGAGTCTGATGATCTGATGACGAGCTGTCAATAGCTTCGACACGCCCCAAGGCATCGAGCACAACCCTTGTCCTGCAACGGAGTTGACATTCCGACAGGTGCTTGACGCGCACTCGACGGAACCCAACAATGCCACTTGCTCGGTAACGTTCACATCGCTGCCGGAAGGTGATCACGGTGCCCATGCCCGTACCCAAGTCCCGCGCCGCCGTCGTGGTCGGCGCACTCCTGCTGGCCGTCCTGGGCCCAGGTGTCGTCGGCGCGGCCCCCGCGGCCCACGCCGCGACGCCCGACCTCACCCAGTACGTCGACCCGTTCATCGGGACCGACGACAGCAACGCGCCGAACCCCGTCCCCGGCGGCGCGGGTGGTGCCACCTACCCGGGCGCCGTGGTGCCCTTCGGTGGGGTCCAGTTCAGCCCCGATACACCGACGGCGTCACCTTCCGGCTACCGCTGGTCCGACACCTCGATCGAGGACTTCAGCCTCACCCACTTCGACGGGGCGGGCTGCTCCAACAACGAGGACCTGCCGCTCCTCCCGGTCACCGGTGCCCTCGGGACCTCGCCGGGCAGCAGCTGGACCGGCTACGCCTCGGGCTACACCAAGTCCAACGAGACTGCCGCCCCCGGCTACTACAAGAACCGGCTCGACAAGTACGCCACCACGGTCGAACTGTCCGCGACCACCCGCACCGGCATGGGGCGGCTGACCTACCCGGCCACCAACACCGCGCAACTGCTCATCAACACCGGCCGCAGCGCCACCGGCAACCGCAGCGGCTCGGTGAAGGTCAGCGGCTCGGAGATCACCGGCAGCGTCACCGCCGGCGGCTTCTGCGGCTCCTCGAAGACCTACCAGATCTACTTCGACATCCGCTTCGACCGCGCGCCGAGCGGCTTCGGCACCTGGTCCGGCTCCACGGTCAGCGCCGGCTCGGCGAGCACGTCCGGCACCAACACCGGCGCGTACGTCACCTTCGACACCAGCGGCTCGCAGACCGTGCAGTTCAAGGTGGCCCTCAGCTACGTCAGCGTCGCCAACGCCCAGGCGAACCTGACGGCCGAGAACAACGGCTGGGACTTCGGCGCCGTGCGCTCCGCGGCCGGCAGCGCCTGGAACCGGATCCTCAACCGGGCCCAGGTCACCGGCGGCTCCGCCACCGACCTGAAGAAGTTCTACACCTCGCTCTACCACGTCTTCCAGAGCCCCAACATCGCCAGTGACGTGGGCGGCGACTACCGCGGCTTCGACGGCGCGGTCCACAACTCCGCGCGCCCGGTCTACCAGAACTACTCGGGCTGGGACATCTACCGCTCCTGGGCGGCGCTGATCGCATTGATCGCGCCGAACGAGGCGGCCGACATCGCCAACTCGATGGTCCTGGACGGCCAGCAGGGTGGCCTGTTGCCCAAGTGGTCGCAGCAGACCAACGAGGACTTCGTGATGACCGGCGACCCCGGGCCGATCATCGTGGCCAGCATGTATGCCTTCGGGGCCCGCGGCTTCGACACCGCGGCCGCGCTGGCGTTGATGAAGAAGTCCTCCTCCGGCGGTACCACGCAGGGCTCGGCGATCCGCGGGAACCAGGGCACCTACACCAACCTGCACTACATCCCCGGCGCCCCGTCCGACTCGCTGGAGTACTCGGCCTCCGACTTCGCCGTCGCCCAGTTCGCCAAGGCGCTCGGCAGCACCGCCGACTACAACACCTTCATGGCCCGGGCGCAGTGGTGGCGCAACACCTACGGCACCGAGGCCGGGTACGTGCAGCCGCGCAACTCCGACGGCACCTGGAAGTGGCCGCTGGACCCGGCCGCCCAGGCCGACTTCACCGAGGGCAACGCCGCCCAGTACACCTGGATGGTCACCTATGACTTCGCCGACCTGATCAACTCCATGGGCGGCCGGCAGAGCGCCGTGCAGCGGCTCGACCACCACTTCACCCAGGTCAACGCCGGGCAGAGCCTGCCGTACTACTACATCGGCAACGAGCCCGAGCACGGCGTGCCGTGGGCCTACAACTACGCCCGCCACCCCGCCGGGGCGTCCGCGGCGGTCCGCAAGGTGATGACCGACTCCTTCACCACCGGCGCCGGCGGCCTGCCCGGCAACGACGACCTCGGCGCGACCTCCGCCTGGTACGTCTGGGCGGCGCTCGGTCTGTACCCGGCCACCCCGGGCGCCGACACCCTTGCCGTCCACGGCCCGGCGTTTCCCTCGGTCCTGATCCAGCGCCCGGGCGGCAACATCACCGTCAACGCGTCCGGCAGCGGCTCCTACGTCCAGGGCCTGAAGGTCAACGGGACGTCCACCAGCCACAACTACCTGCGCTACCCGGACCTCGCGGCCGGCGGCACGCTCGACTTCACCATGGGCGCGGTGCCCAGTGCGGGCTGGGGTACCGGTGCGGGTGATGTCCCGCCCTCGTACCAGGACGGTGCGGCCCCGGTGCCCGCCGCCCCGGAACTCGGCGCCGACCTGGCGCTCGGCAGGCCGACCAGCGCCTCCGCCGCCTGCGCCGCGGCGGAGTCCTCCGACAAGGCCGTCGACGGCAGCCTGCAGAACAACAGCAAGTGGTGCTCGCAGGCGTCCGGGGCGAGCATCCAGGTCGACCTCGGCTCCGCGCAGACCGTCGCGTCCGTGGTGATCGACCACGCCGGACTCGGCGGCGAGAACACCGCCTGGAACACCGCCGCCTTCCAGGTGCAGACCAGTACCGACGGTGCCGCCTGGACGACCGCCGCCACCGTCACCGGATCCCGCTCCAGCCGCACCTACAGCCCGTTCGCGGCTCGCTCGGCCCGGTACGTGCGCGTGGTGGTCCAGGCCCCGAGCAACACCGGTGGCAACACCGCCACCCGGCTCTACGAACTGGAGGTCCACGCCACCGGACCGGGTGCCGGGTCCGGGCCCGTCACCTCGGGCCTGAACAGCGCGAAGTGCCTCGACGACTCCGCCGCCGGGACTGCCAACGGCAACAAGATCTCCCTGTGGGACTGCAACGGCAGCGCCGCCCAGAACTGGACGCCCACCGGCGGCACCCTCCAGGTCGTCGGCAAGTGCCTGGACGTCTCCGGCGCCGGGACCGCCAACGGCACCCTGGTCCAGCTGTGGGACTGCAACGGCAGCGCCGCCCAGCAGTGGCAGTCCACCGGCGGCACCCTGGTCAACCCCAACTCGGGCCGCTGCCTCGACGTCCCCAACTCCGACACCACCAACGGCCTGCAGGTGCGCATCTGGGACTGCAACGGCACCGCCGCCCAGAAGTGGAACCTCCCGGCCACCACCTGACCACCCCCGCTCCCCGCCCGACAACGCCGCCCGTCCCTCCCCGGGGACGGGCGGCACCGCCGTACCCGCACCAGCCCGGCGGCCTGCGGCGGGGGAGTCCGCTGCGGGCCGCCGGGGTGGTGCGGGTGGTGCGGGGTGGGCTGGTGTGTCTGACGTGGGGTCGGTAGCAATCCGGTGTCAGTCGGTCAGCATGTGCTCGCCTGTGTCGGGGAGTTCGGTGCCGTGGCGGTCGAAGAATCGCCACGATGCGACTTTCTTGCCGGGCTGTTCGGCCACCACGAGTCGGCGGTAGGGGGATTCCCCGATGGTGACCAGCGGCGGTTCGGTGACCGTTCCGTCGGTCCAGGTCACCGCCACGTTGCCGATGCCCGGGCCGACGGCCATGACCGCGAGCCTGATCGGCAGCGGGCCTGGGGTGCCGGACTTGTCCTGGCTGCCCAGGACGGTGCCGCTGAAGGTGTCCGCCGTCCGCGGGTCGAGGTACCCGGGTGCGGGGTAGCTGCTCTGGGTGTCGTGCGGTCGGCGTACGCCGTCCAGGGTGACGTAGGTGTTCACCAGGTCCTCGGTGGGCTGCCAGTACTGCCGTACGAAGTCCTCCGTCGGCTTGGCGAGCGAGGGGTCCACGGCGCTGCGGTCCTGCCAGAGGGCCACCGCCTGCTCGTAGGCCCGTTCCGGCGGGGCGACCGGCCACAGGGCTGCCCAGACTTTCCATTCCTTGCCCTCGACCGTGCCCAGCCCGATCATGACCCGGACCGGTGCGAGCGGATCCCGGTCCGCCTGCGACGGCTGGGACGGCTGGGACGGGGATCCGCCCGTGCGGCCGGCGGCGGGGGCGAGCGCCGGTGCGCCGCCGCGGCCGCCGGGGGAGCCGTACAGGCCTTCTGCCGTGGCGCTGCCCAGGACCACCACCGAGGCCAGCGCGAGTGCGCCGATCACCGTCCGGCGGCGGTTGCGGATCCGCCGGCCGCCGGCCGTGATGCCCTCCACCGGGACCGGGCCGACCGTCACCTCTGCTGCCGCCTTGGCGAGCTCGCGCCCGATCCACAGGTCCCCGTCGCCCGCCGTCACGCCGTTGCCGATCCCGGTCACACCGCACCCCCGATACGTGTCATGTCCTTGAATTCCCGTAGTGCCGCGATGTCCCGCAGCTTCGCTATCCCCTTGGCCGCGTGGCTGCGCACGGCCCCCGCCGAGCAGCCCATGGCCGCCGCTGCCTGGGCGTCGCTCAGGTCCTCCCAGTGCCGCAGCACCACGGCCTGGCGCTGCCGGGCCGGCAGCGATGCCAGTGCGGCCATCAGCATCCGGCGCTGGTCGGACCGGGCGTACCCGTCCTCGGTCCCGGCCGCGTCCGGGACTTCCTGAACCAGCACTTCCGGACTCCGGCGCCGCCACCGGCGGGCGTGCTGATTGACCATGATCCGCCGCACGTAGCTGTGCGGATCGTCGGCCCGGCGCACCCTCGACCAGGCCGCGCAGGTCCGCTCGGCCGCGGACTGCGCGAGGTCCTCGGCGGCGTGCCGTTCTCCGGTCAGCAGGTAGGCCGTCCGCAGCAGCCACGGCCAGGCCGCGACGATGAAGGCCCGGAACTCCTCGTCCCGTCCGCTGTCGTTGTCGCTCATGAACACCTCCTCAACCAACCAGAGGCCGGCGGAGGGGCAAAACGCTTACCCGGTCCGGAAACGCGCGGCCGCGCAAAGGTGTTGAGCAGCCCTGTCCTGGCGGGGCGTGAAGTCCTTGGGGACCACGAGACGTGGGACGAAGAGGTCCCGAGCCGTACTTCGTCCGGCACCGGGACGGCTGGGGCGAGCTGACGATGAACTGGGTACCCGCAGAGGGAAGGGATGCCTCCGCGGAGGAGCGCCTCGACCATCTCCGGCGCATCACGCGCCGCCACAACGGCAGCTGGTACCTCAAAGAGCGTTTTGTCCTGGCAGGGATGTTTGGTAACTGGTGTGCGTCGGCGTCTTGGGGTGGACTGCGCTGACGTGTGAGGATCCGCCGGTGGAGTGCGATGTGTGCGGACAGGCGATGTGGCGGTGGCCGGTGGCGCCGACGGCGTGGGCGGAAGAGATTTGGTCCTGCTTGTGGTGTCACTCCGCCACTCATGTGGGTGGCGAGTGGTTCGAGGTCTCGCGGCCGCCGTACCTGCCCAGGGATATGCGTTGGGAGAGGGCTGTCGCTGATGGTCTTCCAGTTGAGGTCTCCCACGCCTTCGGCGTCTTCGACAAGACGCTGTGCGGGATCCAGGAAGCCGGAATGTCGCCGTCCGACGACTGGTGGTCGCCGGAACGGGAGAACGCCTGCGCCGCCTGCCGGGTGGAGGCCGACGTCATCGACGATCGTTGGCCGCAGGCGATGAGAGGCGAGGATGCGCGTGTCAGTGTGGCTCGCAGCCTATGAGTCCTTCCAGTTCGGAGTCGACTCCCGGGTGAGCCGGCGGCTCATCAGGTCGATCATCGCGAGGCTGATCATGGCTTCGGAGCGGTGCGGATGGGTTTCGTAGTCGCGGGCGAGTCGGCGGTGGTTCATCAGCCAGCCGAAGGCCCGTTCGACCACCCATCGCCGCGGGATGACCTTGAATCCCTTCTCGCCTGGGGCGTGTCGGGTGATCTCGACGTCGATGCCAAGGGTGGCGCCGTGGTCGATGGCCTTGGTCCGGTAGCCGCTGTCGGCCCAGGCCTTGGTGACGTAGGGGTGTGCCGTCCCGATCGTCGAGAGCAGGTGGATGCCTCCGACGTTGTCGGAGACGCTGGCCGCGGTGACCCAGACGGCGAGGAGAAGGCCGAGAGTGTCAACACCGATATGGCGCTTGCGGCCTGCAATCTTCTTGCCGGCGTCGATGCCCTGCCCGGTAGTTGGAACGTTGACGGAGGTCTTGACGCTCTGCGCGTCGAGGACACACGCGCTCGGCTCCGCTTCCCGGCCTGCAGCCTCCCGGACCAGCCGGCGGAGGAGGCCGTTGAGCTGGTCGAAGACGCCGTCCTTCTGCCATGCGGCGAAGTAGCCGTAGACGGTCTCCCATGGTGCGAAGTCGTGCGGCAGGTACCGCCAGGGGATGCCGGTCCTGTCGACGTAGAGGACCGCGTCCATGATCCGGCGGAGATCGTGCTCGGGAGGCTTGCCGATATCCAGGCCCTTCACTCTCCGCTCGGCCCGCCAGGCCGACAGAGTGGGTTCCAGAAGATTCCATCGGGCATCGGACAAGTCACTCGGGTACGGCCGCTGACGAGTCATGTTTCGGTAGTACCGCCGGCCGCCCTCCCGCCACAGGGCGCAAACAGGGTTGAGTGGGGGCGTCTTGGGATCAGACAGGAGCGAAAGGATTGAAACGGGCACCTGCCAGTTGTCTCCAGCCTCCGACGACACGGCAATCGCGGGACACCTCAGCCGCCCCAGACAGGCTATCCACCCAAACCACAACTAAACACCCCTCCCAGGACAAACCGCTCTTTTAGAGGATGTTCGCGTCGCCGATGTGCAGGTTTGAGCTGATTTGCCGCACGCCTGAAGGCTTCATTAATGAGTCTTTTGTCGGGAATATCGCCACCACTCGAGGGCTGAGGCCGCTGCCGTTCGTCCCGTTTCAACCCGAAAGCTCCTGTCCGGTTCGAAGACCTCCCGAATAGTCTGCAATAGTTCACTCGGACGAGTGATGGTCGAACCTAACTCCCTTATGTACTGAACTTGAATTCGTGATGTCGGTCAGCCGTCGAGGATGAGGCCCGTGCCGGCGAGGCATCCGTCGACCAGGTCCGGACGGTACTGGATCTGCTTGAGCCTGCGCTTGACGGCACGGGTGATCTGGCCGAGGTCGGCTGCGGCGAGGTTGCCGATGTCGCGCTTGACCAGCGACCAGATACCCTCCTGCGGGTTCAAGTCCGGCGAGTAACTCGGCAGTTGGAAGACGGTGAGCCACTCTGCGTGGTCGGCGATGAACTGTCGCATCGGTTCGACCAGGTGCATGCGCAGGTTGTCCCAGACGAGCACGATCGGGCCG
>NZ_JBICYJ010000052.1:0-56424 GCF_043200835.1 Kitasatospora sp. NPDC048365 | reverse complement strand
GGCTCCACACCTACAATCACCACCGCGGACACACTGCGCTCAGGGGAAAGCCACCCGCCAGCCGCGTTCCCAACCTCTGGGGTCAGAACACCTAGGGCAGCGAGAGGTCGGCCGCGTGCTCGAAGGCGGCCGGCCCGGTGCAGGTCAGTGCCCGCTCGATCCGCGAGCGGGCGCTGTCGTCCAGGTCGGGGAGCGCGTCGGGGGCGAACCAGCCGACCTCGAGGGACTCGTCGTCGTTGACCCGGGCCTCGCCGGAGACCTTGCGGCAGCGGAAGGTCAGCTCCAGGTACTGGGCCCGGTCGCCGTTGGGGTACTCCAGCATCCGTGAGACGGTGATCGAGGTCAGCAGCTCCGGCTCGACCGTCACCCCGGTCTCCTCCAGGCACTCGCGGACCACCGTGTCGGCGGGCTGCTCGCCCGGGTCGATGATGCCGCTGATCACCGACCAGCGGCCGGTGTCGGCGCGGCGGCCGAGCAGCACCCGGCCGTGCTCGTCCAGGACCACGGCGGAGACGCCGGAGAGCCAGAGCGGGCGGGTGCCGACGATCGCGCGGAGGTCGACGAGGAACTCGGGAATGGCCATGGGCCGAGGATAGATCGCTCCGGTCAGTCCTTGCGGAGCGGCCGGGCCGGGGAGCCGATCACCGTGGTGGCCGCGGGAACGTCCCGGGTGACCACCGCGCCGGCGCCGACGAACGCGCCGCGGCCGAGCTTGCGGCCCTGGAGCACCACGGCGTTGGAGCCGACAGTGCAGTCGTCGTCCAGCACCACCGAGCCGGAGACGTTGCCGCCGGGGTAGACCGTCACCCGGTCGCCGAGCACCGAGTCGTGGCCGACCGTGGCGTTGTAGTGCACCTGGCTGTGCCGGCCGAGCCGGACGTCGGAGGAGAGGTACGCGCCGCCCATCACCAGGCAGCCCTCGCCGAGCAGCGTCCCCGGGGCGATCAGCGCCCGCGGGTGGACCAGGGTGGTGGCGACGCCGCCGAGCCCGGAGAGCAGCTCGGCCAGCCGGGCCCGCACCGCCGGGTCGGCGATGCCGATCAGGTACGGGCTGCCGGGCGGGAGGTCGGACGGGGCGAGGACCGGGAGGCCGCGCACCGTGGTGCCGGCCGCCCGGTCGTCGAGGAATCCGGACACCGGGGTGCCGGCGGCGAGGGCCGTGTCGAGTGCTTCGCGGCCTACGCCGCCGGCTCCGGCGATCCACATGGTGCGTTCCTCGGGACTTCAGGACGTCAGGACTGGTGTGCTTGTTCGGTGGCCACGCGCTGACGCGGCAGCACGATTCTGGCCTGCGGCTGCGGTTGCGGCAGCGGTTCGGCCGCCGGGACCGGGAATCCGGGGTTGACCCCGCCGGGCGCGGTGATGCCCGTCGGGCGCAGCAGGATCTTCGCCGTGAGGGCGAGGATCCGCAGGTCGAGCAGGATCGAGCGGTTGGCGATGTACCAGAGGTCGAGCTCGATCCGCTCGGGCCAGGTGATGCTGTTGCGGCCGCGGACCTGGGCCCAACCGGTCAGGCCGGGACGGATGTCGAGCCGGCCGCGCTGACGGGGCGAGTAGTGGACGACCTGCTCGGGCAGCGTGGGACGCGGGCCGATGACGGCCATGTCGCCGCGGGCGACGTTCCACAGCTGCGGCAGTTCGTCGAGACTGGTCTTGCGGAGCAGGGCGCCGATCCGGGTGATCCGGGGCGCGTCGGGTTCGTCGGCATAGCGCATGTCCCGCATGGTGCGGAACTTGAGGATCTCGAACTCCCGGCCGTGGCGCCCTGATCGGGCCTGCCGGAAGATCACTGGTCCGCCCATGGTGCAGCGGATCAGGAGGGCGATCACCAGGCCGAGCGGGACGGCGATGATCCCGGCCAGCACGGCGACCGCGAGGTCCCCCCCTCGCTTCATTTCTCCCCCAACTGGTGTGGTGCGGTGGGTTGTTGTGGATCAGCCGAAGGTCCAGGGCAGGCCGCGCGCCCTGGCCACCGCCGCGTAGGTCTCCAGGGAGACCCGGGCGACGGCCCGTTGGTCGAACTGCTCCAGGGCGCGGCGACGGGCCGCCGCACCCAACTGCTCGCGCAGGGCGGGCTCGGTGAGGAGCCGATCCAGCGCGGTGGTGAGCGCCCGGGCGTCGCCGGGCGGGGTGAGCAGCAGGTGCTCGCCGTGGCCGCCGATCTCCCGGCAGCCGCGGATGTCGCTCAGCACCATCGGCAGGCCGCTGGCGGCGGCCTCCATCGCCGAACGGGAGAACCCCTCCCGGTAGGAGGGCAGGACGAAGACGTCGAGGGCGGCGTACACCGCGGGCATGTCGTCGCGGCTGCCGAGGAACTCGACGCCGTGCTCGGCCTCGCGCAGGGCGTCCGCCTTGTCCGGGTCATCCGGGCCGATCCACACGAAGCGGGCCTTGCCGGCCAGCGCCCGGGCGGTCTCGGCGTACTCCCGGATGCCCTTCTCGGCCACCCGCCGGCCGACCCCGCCGACCAGCAACTCGTCGTCGGAGACGCCGAGTTCGGCCCGCAGCTTGGCACGGACGGAGGGTGCGGTCTCGAACCGGGTGAGGTCGACACCGTTGCCGACCACCCGGGAGCGGCCGGTCGGGACGGCGCGCGACAGGGTCTGCCGGTCCTCGCCGTTCTGGTACAGCTCGGCGTGCGAGAAGCGGGCCGCGAAGGCCTCCGCGCCGAGCACGAACGCCCGCTTGGCCAGCGGGTCGTGGGCCTGTGCCCAGAGACCGTGGCAGGTGTTGACCACGACCGGCACACCGGCCGCGCGGCCGAGGATCCGGCCGAGCACCCCGGTCTTCGGGTTGTGGGTGTGCAGCACGTCGGGCCGGATCCGGCGCAGCACCGCGAGCAGCTCGCGGCCCGCCGCCGCGTCGGCGCGCGGCTGCCAGGCCCGGGTCAGCGCGTGCAGCGGCTCGTGCCGCACGCCGATCGCGGTCAGCCGCTCGACGTACGGGCCGGGCGCGCTGATGCCGTACGTCTCGAAGCCGGCCTCCAGGTCGACCTTGAGCTCGGTGGCGAGCAGCAGTTGCAGGCTCATGTCGACGGTGGTCAGGTGCGCGACGCGCAGGGGGCGGCCGCCGGGGCCGCGGAGCCGGCTATGCACGGGCGCCCACCGCCTTGGCGGTGGCGACGATCCGGGCGTACGCGCGCTCCGGGATCAGCCGGCCGTACAGCTTGGCGCGGAAGAAGTCGATCGGGTCGGTGCGGCGGACCGGGACGCGGGCGAACCGGGCCGGGTCCGAGCCGGGCAGGTTGCGGCCGACCTGGCCGGTGGCGGAGGTGCGGAAGCGGGCCCGCAGCGCCACCTCCATGTGCGGGACGGGCACGCCCCAGGTGTAGGCGAAGTGCCGCGGGCGGGCGCCGAGGTGCTGCTCGACGTCGTCGTTGCAGGCGTCCAGCTCCGCGGTGGTGAGCAGCTCCGGGCGGGCGTGGGTGCGGGTGTGGTTGGCGACCGTGCACAGGCCCGAGGCGGTCATCTCCTTGAGCTGCTCCCAGCTCATGCCGGTGCCGGCGGCGCCCTTGGCGGTGGAGCCCTCCCACTGCATCTCCCCGCCGACCTGGCCGCTGGCCAGGTAGACCGTGAACGGCAGCTCCCGTTCGCGCAGCAGCGGCCACGCGTTCTCGTACACGTCGGCGAAGCCGTCGTCGAAGGTGAGCACGGTGCTCGGCGTGCGTCGGCCGGCCGCGAGCCGGTCGGTGGCCTCGTCGATGGAGACCACACGGCCCGCCGGCAGCTCGGCGAGCAGGTCCACCTGCGCGGTGAAGTCGGCGGTGGCGAGGTCGAGTTCGTCGCCGGTTCCGCCGCCGACGCGGTGGTAGATGAGGAGCGTCGCGCCGTCGCCGGGCACCGATCCGGCGGCGCGGGCGAGCTGCTGCTTGAGCCGGGTCCGGATCCCTGCCGGAGCGGTGGTGCGCATTGCCTCCCCCTCTGTGCGGCGCCCTCCCCGGCGCCGGGAATCACAGTAGGGGGATGCGTGGGGCCGATGGCCCGGAATTGTGAAAGAAGTGGGTAGGAAGGCCGAAAATCAGCCGGTCCGACCGGAGCTGTCCACTTCCCGGTCGTTTACGGCCGTCCCGGCCGGAACGGCTCGGCCGGACGTACGGACCCGCCTCAGGAGGTCGCACCGTCGTGCGAACGGAACCGCGCGACCGCCACCCGGGCCAGCAGCAGCACCCCGGCCGCCAGGCAGCCGGCCACCGCCATCGCCCACGCCGGGCCCTCGCCGTCCGGCACCATCACGGCCACCACGATGCCCAGCGCCACGCAGGCGGCGCCGACCAGCGACAGCAGCAGCTGGTGACGGCGCAGGGCGCAGTCGTCCCACAGCCACGACCTGCGGTTGTTCCGGTGACGTCCGGTGCCTGCCATGCTCTCCACGGTAACGCGCCCGGGCTCCGGAGGCCCCTCCTCGGCACGCCCGTATGAGGGTTTTGCGAAGAGCGCGAAAACTCGCCGTCCCGCGTACAACCATCTCGGGGTGTCGGTGGTCTCCACTACATTGAGCGATCCAGGAGCCGTCCGCAGTCGGGTTGGGAGTCCCCACCGCGGGCCGGATCACATCCGGGGGCGGAGCCGCCGCGCCCGGAGTCGGAGGCCGGGCTCCGCCTACCGACGGTACCGCCACGCCGCACCACGGCGACCGAGGGGGGAACCGTGCCGAACTCCGTATCGACGACCATCACCCACCTACCGCACACCCCTGTTGCTCCGAGCGCTGCCCCGCACGCCGACCAGCCGACCAGCCGACCCACCCCCGTCACCACCCCCGGACCCGGCGTCGCACCCGCCGGGGCCTCCGGGGTGTCCGGGGCCGCCGCGACCGCGCAGCGGCCCGAGCGGGACCGGGGCAGCTGGCTGCGGTTCTCGCCCGCCCAGCCGCTGTTCCGGGCGCGCGCCGCCCAGCGGCTGGCCGTCCTCGCCTTCCACGGGGTCACCGACCCCTGCTCCTTCGGCGCCCAGCTGGACCGGCTCCAGCGGCTCGCCAACCCCGTCTCGCTCGCCGCCGTCGAGCAGGCCGTCTCCGAGGGCCGCCCGCTGCCGCCCCGCTCCGTCCTGATCACCTTCGACGACACCGACCGCACCGTCCTCACCCACGCCCTGCCCCAGCTCGCCGCCCGCCGCATCCCCGCCGCCGCCTTCGTCATCTCCGAGCTGATCGGCACCGCCCGCCCGTTCTGGTGGCACGAGGCCGCCTTCCTCGCCCGGCACGGCGGCCGCGCCCGCCTCGTCCCCACCGGCGAACCCACCCGGATGCTCGCCCTGCTCAAGGCCCTCCCCGACCCCGACCGCCGGCGCAGCCTGCACGAGCTGCGGGTCTCCGCGAAGCGGCGGCCCCCGCAGCAGGAGCAGCTCGGGCCGGACGACCTGCGGGCGCTGCGCGAGGCCGACGTCGCGATCGGCAACCACACGCTCGGCCACCCGTCGCTCAGCCGGTGCGACGACGCGACGGTGCAGGCCGAGATCGTCGGCGCGCACCAGGCACTCACCCGCTGGCTGGGCGAGGCGCCCAGCGCGTTCGCCTACCCCGACGGCGGCTACGACCCGCGGGCGGACTCGGTCCTCAGACAGCTGGGCTACCGGCTCGGCTTCCTCTCCGACCACCGCCTCGGGCCCCGCCTGCCCGCCCACCCGCTCCGGATCAGCCGCCTCCAGGTGGACGCCACCACCGGCATCCGGCGCTTCGACACGATCCTGTCCGGACTGGAGCCGGCCCTCCAGCGCTGGCGCGGCGCGACGGCGTGAGCCCCTGTTTTTGCCTCTCGTCAGTGCAGAAGGTTTCGGCGCAGCGCTTCCACGGTCGTCCGGTCGAGGCCGATGGTCTCGGTTGCGTACTCATGGGCGGAGCCGTAGGTCGCGGTGAGATCGGCGAGGAAGCGTTCCATGAGCGCGGCCGGGGCGCGGCCGTAGCCGGGCCAGCGGAGGTGGGCGTCCGGGTGGCGGGTGTGCCAGTCGGCGACCAGGCGGGCGGTGGCGCGTTCGGTGAGGGCGAAGTCGGCGACGATCTGTTCCTCGTCGACGCCGAGCAGGGTGAGGACGAGGGCGGCGACGATGCCGGTGCGGTCCTTGCCGGAGGCGCAGTGGAAGACCAACGGGGCGCCGTCGCCGTCGGCGATCAGCCGCAGGGTGTCGGCGATCTCCGCCCGGCCGTCCTCGGCGACCTCCAGGAACTTCTCGGCGAGGTGGACCGCCGGGTCGTCCTCGGGGCCGAGCGCGGCCTGGTCGTACGGGCGGTGCTCGATGCTGAGGTTGTGCCACCGCAGGCCGGGGAGGTCGGGGGTGCGGCCGGTGCGTTCGATCTCCCAGGGGTAGCGGAGGTCGATGACGGTGCGGATGCCGAGCTTCTCGAAACGGGCCAGGTCGTCGGCGGATTCGTGCAGCTTGGCGAGCGAGTCGGAGCGGTACAGCCGGCCCCACCGGACGGTCCGGCCGTCGGCGGCGCGGTAGCCGCCGAGGTCGCGGAAGTTGTGCAGCCGGGTGAACTCGTGATGCCTCGTCATCCGGTCAGCGTAGGGCCTCGTCAGTGCGAGAGGACGGCGGCGATCAGGCGGCCCTCGGCGTAGGCGGCGGCCTCGGGGGCGAGGGTGGAGGTCCGGCCGGTGTGCAGGACGGTGAGGCTGCCGGTGCCCGGGGTGGCGGCGGCGGTGCCGGCCCGGCGCAGGGCCTGGGCGGCGACGGCGTCGGCGGAGCCGTAGAAGGGGAGGTCGTCGGCGGCCCGGCCGGCCAGGGCGGTGCGGATGCGTTCGTCGACGAGCTCGTAGTGGGTGCAGCCGAGGACGAGGGCGGTGGTGCCTTCGGGGGTGCGGGCCGCGGCGTCGGCGACGGCGGCGTCGATCGCGGCCTGGTCGGCCCGTTCGACGGCGTCGGCGAGGCCCGGGCAGGCGACCTCGGTGACCTCGGCGGCGCCGCCGAACTCGGCGATCAGACCGCGCTGGTACGGGCTGCCGGTGGTGGCGGGGGTGGCCCAGATGGCCACCTTGCCGCCGTCGGCGGCGGCGGGCTTGATCGCGGGGACGGTGCCGATCACCGGGATGCCGGGTTCGAGTTCGGCGCGCAGCCGCTCCAGTGCGTGCACGGAGGCGGTGTTGCAGGCGACGATCAGGGCGTCGGGCCGGTGCTCGGCGGCGGCCAGCGCGCAGGCGAGGGCGCGTTCGGTGATGCCCTCGGGGGTGCGCGGGCCCCACGGCATGCCGTCGGGGTCGGAGGAGATCACCAGGTCCGCGTCGGGTCGCAGGGTGCGCAGCGCGGCGGCTGCGGCGAGCAGCCCGATTCCGGAGTCCACCAGTGCGATCTTCACGGGAACCGACTCTACTCGACCGTGCCGTGCGGCTCCGGGAGTGTCGTCGTCGGGCAGACTGCGGGGATGACGGTCCTGCTGTGGGTGTCGGTGCTGTCCCTGGTGGTGTGGTTGTGGCTGGCGTTCGGCCAGGGGTTCTTCTGGCGGACCGACCAGCGGCTGCCGGAGCGGCGCGTGCCGGAGCGGTGGCCGACGGTGGCGGTGGTGGTGCCGGCCCGGGACGAAGCCGAGGTGCTGCCGGTCTCCCTGCCGAGCGTGCTGGCGCAGGAGTACCCGGGCGAGGCGCGGGTGATCGTGGTGGACGACCACAGCTCGGACGGGACGGGGGAGCTGGCCCGGCGCCTGGGCGCGGCGGGCGGGCTGCCGCTGACGGTGGCCACCCCTCCCCCGCTGCCGGCGGGGTGGACCGGAAAGCTGTGGGCGCTGCGGCACGGCGTGGAGCTGGCGGGCGAGGTGGAGTGGCTGCTGCTCACCGACGCGGACATCGCGCACCGGCCCGGGTCGCTGGTGGCGCTGGTGGAGGCGGGTGAGGCGGGCGGGCTGGACCTGGTCTCGCAGATGGCCCGGCTGCGGGTGGAGACCCGGTGGGAGCGGCTGATCGTCCCGGCGTTCGTGTACTTCTTCG
This sequence comes from Kitasatospora sp. NPDC048365, assembly GCF_043200835.1. Taxonomy (NCBI): domain Bacteria; kingdom Bacillati; phylum Actinomycetota; class Actinomycetes; order Kitasatosporales; family Streptomycetaceae; genus Kitasatospora; species Kitasatospora sp. NPDC048365. The sequence continues at coordinate 48,512 of NZ_JBICYJ010000052.1, read as the reverse complement.
CGCAGTTGTACCCGTTCCGGTGGAGCAACCGGCCGGGTGCCCGGACGGCCGCGGCGGCGGGCGGCTGCTCGCTGGTCCGCCGGGCGGCGCTGGAGCGGGCGGGCGGGGTGGCGGCGATCCGCGGTGCGGTGATCGACGACGTGTCACTGGCCCGGGCGGTGAAGCGGGACGGCGGCCGGACCTGGCTGGGCCTGGCGGACCTGGTGGACAGCGTCCGCCCGTACCCCCGGTTCGGGCAGCTGTGGCGGATGGTGTCGCGCAGCGCGTACGCGCAGCTGCGGCACTCGGTGCTGCTGCTGGCGGGCACGGTGCTGGGGCTGGCGCTGGTGTACCTGGTGCCGCCCGTCGCGCTGGTGGCGGGTGCGGTGGCGGGTGCGGTGGCCGGCTCGTGGGCGGTGGCGGCGGCGGGCGGCGCGGCATGGGCGGTGATGGCGGGGACGTACCTGCCGATGCTGCGCTACTACCGGCAGCCGGCGGCAGCAGCGGTGCTGCTGCCGTTCACGGCGCTGCTGTACCTGCTGATGACCGTGGATTCGGCGGTGCAGCACTGGCGCGGGCGGGGAGCGGCGTGGAAGGGCCGGACGTACCCGCGGCCTCAGGAGAAGGGCGCGTCCTGAGGGCCGACCGGGTCCGCCGGGTCCGCCGGGTCGGCCGGGAGCAGCTCGGGGTGGCAGCAGGCGCAGCACCAGTCGTGCGACTGGCTGGCGCCGAGGCCGCGGCAGCTCGGGCAGGCGGCCGGGGCGCCGGTGTCGGGCCGGCGGCCGGTGCCGGCGCAGTCGGGGCAGTGGGTGCGGGCGGCGCCGCAGGTGCACAGGAGCGCGGCACGGGTGGCCGCGGCGAACGGTTCGGTGTCGATCACAGCGGGACCAACGACCCCGGGCGACCGGAGTGACCGGCGGGCGGACGATCTTTGCCAGGGCTTTGATCTGGTGCGGGGCAGGGTGCGGGAGGGAGACTGATCGGATGGACCGTCAATTGAGATCCCGCCTCGCCCACCGTGACCACCCGATCGCCGCGCCGCTGTCCGACGACTCGGTGCGGCAGTTGCTCGACCGGGCGCTGCGCGGCGGGGCGGCCCGCCGGGTGCTGGACCTCGGCTGCGGCGAGGCCGCCTGGCTGCTGCGGGCGCTGGCCGCGTACCCGGAGCTGACGGCGGTCGGGGTCGACCTGGACGCGCGGGCGCTGACCCTGGCCCGGGAGGGCGCCGAGCGGCTCGGGGTCGCCCGGCGGATCGGCCTGCACCACGGGGACGCCTCGGCGTGGGAGACCAAGGAGCCCTTCGACGCGGTGCTGTGCGTCGGGTCGACGCACGCGTTCGGCGGGCTGTCCGGGACGCTGGAGGCGATCCGGCCGCTGCTCGCCGAGGGCGGCGTCGCGGTGGTCGGCGAGGGCTACTGGGAGCGCGAGCCGGACGCGCTGTCGCTGGAGATCTTCGGCGACGCGCTGGCCGACCTGCGGACCACCGTCGAGCGGGTGGAGGCGGACGGCTGGACGCCGGTCTTCGCGCACACCTCCTCGCCGGCCGAGCTGGACCACTACGAGTGGAGCTGGAGCGGCTCGCTCGCCGACTGGGCGCTCGACCACCCGGAGGACCCCGACGCGCCGGAGGCGCTGCGGGTCGCCAAGGAGCACCGGGACGAGTGGCTGGGCGGCTACCGCCGCAGCTTCGGCTTCGTGACGCTGGTGCTGCGCGCCTCCTGAGGCCTGACGGGTGACCGGGCGCGGCCGTCCGGGTGAGGCCGGGGCGGCGGTGCACCGGCGGTCGGGCGGCCGGCGTCATCCTGAGGGGGGCTCCGCCGTCTCCTGATCGGACTCCCCTCGTATGCGTCGAACCGCCGCCCGGTCACTCCTCCTCGCCTGCTGCGCGGCGCTCGCCGTCCTGGGCGCCGGGCCGGCGAGGGCGCTGCCGCCGCTGCCCCCCGTCCCGGTCGGCGGTGAGGGGCCGACCACCGTCGCGCTGGTGGAGGAGCTGTGCGGCGGGGACGGCCTGGCGATCTCCCCGCAGCCGGCGCACGGCACCGTGGAAGTGCTCGACAACTGCCGCGTCCAGTACACCCCGGACGGCGAGGGCGGCACCGACGGGTTCGTCTACAGCGGCCGGACCGCGGCGGGCCGGCCCGTCACCGGGGAGATCCGGCTCAGCGTGGCCCCCCGGCCGGAGCTCGCCGGGACCGGAACGGACCCCGCGCCGCTGCTCGGGGCGGCCGCCGCGGCCGTCCTGCTCGGCGCGGGCACGCTGCGGCTTCGGCAGCGGCGCGCACCGCGGCACTGACCCCGACGGCGCTACCGGCCGATCAGCCGCAGCGCCACCGGCTTGGTGAACTCGAAGCGGGACATCTGCTCCAGGTCGAGGAGCCAGCGGGCGGGGCCGGGCGGGGCACCCAGGACCTCGTGGTAGATCTGCTCGAAGGCGGTGGCGACGCTCTCCAGCGAGAACCGGTCGACCACCCAGTCCCGACCCCAACTGCCCAGCTCCGCACGGCGGTCGGGGTCGTCGAGCAGCGCCCGGATCTGCTCGGCGAGCGGCCGCGGGTCGCGCGAGCCGTCCCCGAAGCCGTACATGCAGCGCGAGGCGTGCGGTTCGACCAGGGGGCCGGGCTGGTGGATCGCGGTGTAGCCGTCCGCACCGTGGACGATCACCGGCTTGCCGAAGGCCAGGCCGCGCAGCGCCGAACCGCCCATGCCGAGGACCAGGTCGGCCGCCTGGTAGGCCGGCCGCGGATCCGCCAACTGGCCGGGGACCAGCACGGCTTCGCGACCGAGGTCGCGGTTGACCGAGGCGGCGATGGTCTGCAGCCGCTCGCGGCTGCGGCCCTCGCCGACGATGGCGAGCCGGATCCGCGGGTCGTCCAGGTGCCGGACGGCCTCCGCGGTGAGCGCGGCGCCGGCGTCCTTCTCCAGGTCGGGGACCAGGCGGGTGACGATGCAGAGCAGCAACTCGTCGTGCCGAACGCCGAGTTCCTTGCGGAAGGCGGAGCCGTCCACCACCCCGGGCGTGTCCGTCCCGGTGTTGACCGGCGGTTCGATCAGTCGGACGTCCTGGTGGCCGAAGGTGCGGCCCTCGTCCATCAGCGCGCCCAGCCCCAGCACCAGCGGCTGGTGCCGGGGCAGGCCGCGCAGCATCCGGATGCCGTAGAAGGTGGTGACCACGGGCATCCGGCCCATCCGGCCGGGGCCGAAGTAGGCGTTCCGGGCCGCCCGGACCTCCCAGGCGTGGACCAGCTCGCTGCCGTGCTCGTCCGCCAACTTCTGCAGCTGGCGCCGTACTTCGCGGTGCGGGGTGTCGGGGCCGCCGGCCACGGTGATGTGCAGACCGTGGTCGGCGGCGACGTCGACGAGCGGGGCCGGACCATCCACCCCCTGGGCGAACAGCACCGGGTCGTGGCCCCGGTTGCGAAGCGTCCGGGCGATGTCGACCGCGTTGAGCTGCGCGCCGCCGAGCGCGAGGTTGTTCAGGTGCACCAGCACGCGCACGGGTCTCAACGGTCAGTCCTCCCACTGGTGCGGGACGAACACCGGCGCGGCCAGCACCACGGCGCGCGGCGGGGTGTCGAGCATCGGGCCGAACACGTCGAACTGGCCCGCGGAGTGCCAGCTCATCAGCGTGCCGCCGTCGGTCTTGCCGATCGAGTAGACGCCGGCCCACAGGGTGTACCGGCCGCGCGGCAGCGGCAGCCGCGGGATCACGCAGGCCACCTGGTGGTCGCCGCCGGTCAGCCGGACCTCGTGGCTGATCTGGAAGATCGGGCTGGACGTGCCCTCGCTGACGCCCAGGTGCAGGGTGGCGTCGCCGCGGTAGTCGCCGCCGAGGGTGAACTCGACCGTGACCGGCTCGTCGGTGCGCAGGTTGTCGCCGTCCTCGCCGCGCACCTCGTACTTGAGCAGCTGCAGCGGCTCACCGGTACGGGTGGAGGCCTCGGACTGCGCCTCGATCGAGTCGCGGTAGCCCGCCAGCGCGTCCTTGATCCCCGCGTCCACCCGGACGGTGCCCTGCTCCAGCCAGATGCCGCGACGGCAGATCGACTGGACGGCGGGCAGGTCGTGCGAGACGAAGACGATCGTGGTGCCCTGCTCGGCGACCTCGCGCATCCGGTCCAGGCAGCGCTGCTGGAAGACCGCGTCGCCGACCGCCAACACCTCGTCCACCAGCAGGACATGGGGTTCCAGGTAGGCGGCGACGGCGAAGCCCAGACGCATCTGCATGCCGGAGGAGTAGAACTTCACCTGCCGGTCGATCGCGCCGCCGAGCCGGGCGAACTCCACGATGTCGTCGAAGCGCGAGGCCACCTCGCGGCGCTTGAGGCCGAGCAGCGCGCCGAACAGGTAGATGTTCTCCCGCCCGGTCAGGTCGGGGTGGATGCCCGCCCGGATCTCGATCAGCGCGCCGATCCGGCCGCGCACGTCGATGATGCCGGCGTACGGGTACATCACCCGGGTCAGCATCTTCAGCAGGGTCGACTTGCCGGAGCCGTTGGAACCGATCAGGCCGACCGACTCGCCCGGCTCGATGTGCAGGTTGATGTCGCGCAGCGCCCAGCGCCAGTCCTCGCCGCGGTCGCCGCGCAGCCGGCGGGCCGCCTGCTCGACCTTGTCGCGCAGCAGCATCCGCTGCTGGTCGGCCTTGAAGCGCTTCCAGACCTGCTCGGTACGGATGGTGCCAAGGGGGTGGTCAGGCGACATCGGCGATCCCCGTCTCGAGCTTCTTGAACAGCAGGTAGCCGCCGACCAGGAAGACCACCGAGCTGACCGCGGCGATCGAGGTCAGCGCGAGGTCGGGCGCCTGGCCGTACAGCAGCGCCTTGCGGTAGCCCTCGATCACCGCGCCCAGCGGGTTGACGGCGACGTAGATCTCCTGGGCCCGCTGCGGGATCCGGGCCAGCGGGTACGCGACCGGGGTGGCGAAGACGCCCATCTGCGTGATGATCGGCAGCAGGTGGCGGACGTCGCGCAGGTAGACCACCGCGACCGACAGGACCAGCGCCACGCCGTAGGTGAAGGCGAACTGGATCACCAGCAGCGGCAGTACCCACAGGAAGGTGGCGGCGGGCGCCGTCCAGAACACCAGGAACATCAGGCCCAGCACGCCGATGCCGATCACCATGTCGACCGTGGCAACCAGCATGGTGGCGAGCGGGAACACCTCGCGCGGGCAGTACACCTTGTTCAGCAGGCTGAGGTTGTTGGCCAGGCTCAGCGCGCCCTGGTTCATCGTGTTGCTGAAGAACTGCCAGACGATCAGGCCCACATAGGCGAACAGCGGGTACGACACCGAGCCGGTGTCGATCTTCACCGCGCGGTGGAACACCAGGGTGAAGATGGCGCACAGCGCCAGCGGCGTGAGCACCGCCCAGGCGAAGCCGAGCACCGCCTGCTTGTACCGCGCGCGGAGATCACGCTCGGCCAGGGCGCGGACCAACTCCCTTGCGCCCCACAGTTCGTGCGCCACCTGGACCGGCCGCAGCCGGCGTTTGAAGACCAGCTCGGGCGGCGGACCGTCCGGGATTCGACGCCTTTCCTCGGTCTGGGTACCGCGCTCGTCGACGACCTGCGCGTGCTGTCCCCCCACGGACTCCCCGCCCCTCCGGTGCGAATTGGGAAGGGGCCGCGGAACGAACCAGGCGGCCCCGGCGACCACAATGGCACAGAGTGTGTGGGCCGGGGGCTGGTTCGGTGAAGATAGTCCTGGTCAGCGGGTGTCGAGGACTCGGTCGAGTGCGGACGGCATCTGCTCCACCCCGCCGGCCTCGGTCGGAGAGGTGCGGTAGCGGCCGTCGACGATCACCGTCGGGAGCTCGGTGATCCGGTACCGGGTGAACAGCTCGGGCGCCTCGGCGGTCGCCCGCTCCACCTCCGCGGAGCGGTACGCGGCGCGGAACGCGGCCGCGCTCAGGCCGTGCCTGACCGCCCAGTCGGCCGCCCGGTCCTCGGTGGTCAGGTCGGCGTGCTGCTCGCGCACCGCGCGGTACACCGACTGCTGCAGCCGGTCCGCCTCGCCGAGCCGCTCCAGCGTGTAGTACAGCCGGGCGTGCGCGGTCTGCACCTGCTCGTCGCCGCTGCCCGGCCACACCGCCGGCACCCGGCGCAGCGCCACGTCGTCGTGGTGCTTCGCCGCCCAGCCGGTCAACGGCTGCTCCAGCTCGGCGGAGTGGTAGCAGTCGTACCAGAAGAACTCCACCGCCTCCCGGCGGACGGCCGCCTGGCGCACCGGCTGCGGGTGGCCGTGGCCCGACGCGTGGGCGCCCTCGTGCGGTTCGGCGGGAGCGGCGGCCGCGCCGGCCGGGTTGCCGAGCACCCCGGCCGCGACGGCGAGCAGGGCGGTGGATCGCAGCAGCAGCTTCACCGGGGCAGCCTGGCAGGGGCGCGGGCGCGGGGGCCAGCCGGAGCCGGACCTCGCGCGCCAGGTTCGCCCTTTCGGAGCAGCGCGGGTCGCGAGCGGCGCCCGGTCAGCTCCCCGGCAGCTGCTCGGGCCCGGCGGGCGCGGGGACGGCGGCGGGGACGGCGGGCGGCCCGGTGGGCTGCGGCGGGATCGGCGCCGCGGTGTCCTTCCGGACACCCGCGGCGTTCTCGAAGAAGCGCAGCAGTTCGACCGGGAACGGCAGCACCAGGGTGGAGTTCTTCTCGGCGGCGACCTCCACCACGGTCTGCAGCAGGCGCAGTTGCATCGCGGCGGGCGTGCTGTCCATCATCGCGGCGGCCTCGGCCAGCTTGGACGCGGCCTGGTACTCGCCGTCGGCGGTGATGATGCGGGCCCGGCGCTCGCGGTCGGCCTCGGCCTGCCGGGCCATCGAGCGCTTCATCGAGTCGGGCAGCGCGACGTCCTTGATCTCGACCCGGTCGATGTGGATGCCCCAGCCGGTGGCCGGGGACTCCAGCATCAGCTCCAGGCCGCGGTGCAGGTTCTCCCGGCCGGAGAGCAGGTCGTCCAGCTCGCTCTTGCCGATGATCGAGCGCAGCGAGGTCTGCGCGACCTGGGACATCGCGAAGGGGTAGTTCTGCACGTCGACGGTGGCCCGGATCGGCTCCACCACGCGGAAGTAGACGACCGCGTCGACCCGGACGGAGACGTTGTCCCGGGTGATGCCCTCCTGGGCGGGCACCGGCATGGTGATCACCTGGACGTTCACCTTGCGCATCCGGTCGACCACCGGGACCAGCAGCGTCGGGCCGGGCCCGCGCACCGCGCCGCTCACCCGCCCGAGCCGGAAGACCACGCCCCGCTCGTACTGCTGCACCACCCGGACGCCGGTGGCCAGCCAGAGCACGCCCAGTACCGCGAGGACCGCCAGGATCTCCACCACTACCCCCATGTCCGGTGTTCCCAGGGGCTGTTGCCCTTTCGAGCCAGTGGGGAAACTATCCGGCCACATCCCGCAGGAGCCGCTGCCAGGCATCGGTCACCGGGTCGAGGGCGAAGTGCGCGAGGGCGTGGCTGCGGGCGGCGGCGGCCAGCGGGGCGCGGTCGGTGCCGAGCAGGGCGGTCAGGGCATCGGCCAGCAGGTCGGGGTCGCCGGGCGGGACGAGGGTGCCGGTGCGGCCGTCGCGGACCACGTCGGAGACCCAGCCGACGTCGGTGGCGACGGCGGGCAGGCCGGCCAGCGCGGCCTCGATCAGGACGCCGGGCACGCCCTCGCTGTCACTGGTGAGCAGCAGCGCGTCGGCCGCCCGGTAGAGCGGCGCGGGGTCGGTCAGCCGGCCCAGGAAGTGCGCGCGCTCGGCGGGTTCGAGGGCGGCCCGGAGCGGGCCCTCGCCGGCCAGTGCCAGCGTGACGCCGGGCAGCCGTTCGAGGGCGGCGAGCGCGAGGTCGGGCCGCTTCTCCGCGGAGAGCGCGCCGACCCAGGCGACCAGCGGCCCGTCCGGCGGGAGGCCGAGTTCGGCGCGCGCGGTGCGCCGCTCGGCGTCGTCGGCGGCGGGCGGGTACTGCTCGGCGGCCCGGGCGTTCGGGATGGTCCGGACCCGCCGGGCGGGCAGCTTGAACCGTTCCAGCAGCACCTCGCGGGCGCCGTCGGAGATCGCCGACACGGCCGCGGCCCGGTGCAGCATCGCGCCGACCCGCAGCCGGCGGGCCGGCGAGGCGGTCCAGTGCCGCGGGTCGCCGATGTTGACGTAGACGAAGGGCACCCGGCTGCCGAGCAGCGCCACCGCGCAGGCCTGCAGGGTGGAGGAGCCGTGGGCGACCACGACGTCGGCGTCCCGGGCGGCGCGGCGCAGCGCGCGCAGGGTGGCCGGGTGGTGGCGGGACGGTCCGAGGACGGGGGCGTCGGTGCCGTCCGGGCCGGCGTCGGGGTGCGGGTGCAGGGCGCGCAGCGCGGAGGGCTGGCCGCGGCGGAGCAGCTCGCGGTGCAGGTCTCGGGCGAGGTTCTGCGCGCCGCGCCGCCGCGGATCGGTGATCACGTGCAGGACGCGCGGCTGCGGGACGGGCGGGGCGTCGGCCATGGGCCCGACAGTAGCGGCCCGGGTGCGGTCGGCGGGGGCCGGTCTGCCGATTTCCTGGCGGGAGGGGCCGGTGGCCTGGGATGCTGATCCCGAGTCGGATCGCGGTGCCGCCAGGGAGGGCGCGCCGGGCCCGGCGCCGGGTGGGGGTTGCGGCTGTGCGTGTGCTCTATGTGATCGACAGTGTGAGTCGGGTCGGCGGGGCGGAGCAGGGGCTGGTGGCGATGGCGCCCCAGTTGGTACGGGCCGGGGTTCGGTTGGATGTCGCGTACCTGAAGGATTCGCCGGGGGGCTTCCAGCCGGAGCTGACGGCGGCCGGCGCCGAGGTGTTCGGCGTCCACCGCACGGGCCGGGCGCAGACGGCGGCCGGCCTGCGGGCGCTGATCCGGCGCCGCCGGCCGGAGTTGGTGCACACGACGCTGTACGAGTCGGACATCCTCGGCCGGGCGGCGGCGATCAGCGCGGGGGTGCCGGTCGTCTCCAGCCTGGTCAACTCCTCCTACGGTCCGGAGCACCTGCACGCCCGCGGGCTGAGCCCGTGGAAGGTCCGGGCGGCGCAGGCGCTGGACGCCACGACCGCGCAGGGCACCCGCCGGTTCCACGCGCTGACCCACCACGTGGCGGACGCGATGGCCCGCCGGCTGCGGGTCTCCCGCCAGCTGATCGACGTGGTGCCGCGCGGCCGGGATCCGCAGGTCCTCGGCTCGGTGACGCCCGAGCGGCGGGCGGCGGTGCGGGCGGCGCTCGACCTGCCGGACGAGGTGCCGGTGGTGCTGGCGGCGGCCCGTCAGCAGTACCAGAAGGGGCTGGACGTCCTGCTGGAGGCCTGGCCGGAGGTCCGCAGACAGGCGCCGGACGCGGTGCTGCTGCTGGCCGGCAGCCGCGGCGCGGAGACGGCGCGGCTGGAGCGGCTGGCCGAGGCGGCCGGCAACGTGCGCTTCCTGGGCCCGCGCGACGACGTGTTCGACCTGATGGCGGCCTCGGACGCGTTCGCCGTGCCCTCCCGCTGGGAGGGTCTGGGCAGCGCGGCGATGGAGGCGATGGGCGTGGGCGTGCCACTGGTCTGCGCGGACGTGCCGGCGCTGCGCGAGACGGTAGGCTCGGAGGACTACGCGCTGCTGGTGGCACCGGAACAACCCGCCCTGCTGGCAGCCGCGTTGACCGAGGCGCTGGACGACCGCGCGGCCGCGGCGATCCGGGCGAAGGCGGCCCGGGCGCGGTTCCTCGCGAGCTTCACGCTCTCCCACGTGTCGGCCCGGATGGTCGGCTTCTACGAACGGGCGCTGCGCCGGACCGCGGCCTGACGGTCCGTCACTGATATCGGTATCACCAAAGTGCTTGCGCCGCAGGTCGCGGACGGCAAGCATGCGCATCGCACCTGCAACGCGAGGGGAACCAACCGGTGGAACCGGCAAACCTTTTCACTGTCCTCCGACGGTACTGGCGACTGCTGGCCGGCTGCACCGCGGCTGCTCTGCTGCTCGGCTTCCTGCTCACCCCGGCCGGTGACGCGGTGGACGACGGCAAGTGGCAGTGCAAGGTCGCCATAACGCCGGTCGCGGGCGCGGCGGACACCGTCCGGGCCGACCAGGTGCTGTCCTACGCGCAGGGCTCCTCGGTGACCACGGCGGCCGCGCAGAAGCTGCACATCATGGACGTGGCGGGCCTGTCGGCACGCCGCACGGTGGCCGCGGCGTCCACCCAGATGCTGCAGTTCACCACCACCGGGCCGACCCAGCAGTCGGCGGCGGAGCTGGCGCAGGCGCTCTCCGACGCGACCATCACCGGCTACAGCCAGGAGTCCAAGCGCAGCGCCGACGAGTCGATCAAGCGGCTGCAGGCCCAGGCCAAGGAGCAGCAGGAGCAGGTCGACCAGCTGCAGCGGGACTTCTCCTCCGCCCGCCCGGCCGACCAGCCGAAGCTGAAGCCGCAGCTGGACAGTGCGATCGCCTCGCTGACCAAGACCCTGGGCGCCATCGGCGACCTGCGCAACTACAGCCAGACCGACGCGATCCAGCAGTGGGGTTCGATCGACTGCAAGGAGACCGGCGGCAACTTCCTCTCGGCGCCCAGCCGGGGCCTGCGGATGAGCATCGCGGTGGTGCTGGGCCTGGGCCTGGGCGTGGTGGCGGCGCTGATGCTGAGCCGGATGGACTCCCGGCTGCGCACCCGCAACGGCGCCGAGGAGGCGTTCAACCTCCCGGTGATCGGCGAGATCCCGCTGCTGTCCCGGCGCAACCGCCGGCTGCGCGAGCCGCTGGTGGTGGCCCGCCCGTCGGACCCGGCGGCGGAGGCCTTCCGGTCGCTGCGCTCGACCCTGCTGCTGACCGGCCCGGACGTGCTGGCGCAGCAGATCGGCGACGGCGCGACGGACCCGGCGGCCCGGGCCGCCCGGCGGCGGGCCAACCCGGCGCCGGTGATCCTGGTGATGTCGGGCCGCAGCGGTGACGGCCGGACCAGCACGGTGGCGAACCTGGCGGCGGCGCTCGCCGAGACCGGCCGCCAGGTGCTGGTGCTGGACTGCGACTTCCGCCACCCGCAGACGCACGTGCACTTCGGGGTCGGCGAGGGCCCGGGCATGGCCGAGCTGCTGAGCGGCGAGCAGCTGACCGACCCGGGCGACCTGATCCGGCGCACCAACGTGGAGGGCGTCTCGCTGATCCCCGGCGGCAACACCGCCACCGCGTACCCGGCGGCGCTGGTGCTGCGGGCGGGCGAGGTGCTGCGCCGGGCGCAGCGGCACGCGGACGTGGTGCTGGTCGACTCCTCGCCGCTGCTGCACGCCAACGACGCGTACGAGCTGGTGCGGCACGCGGACGCGGTGCTGGTGACCGTGATGGCGGGCAACGTGAAGCCGGAGGAGGCCGACCGGGTGGCGGAGCTGCTGGCCCGCACCGGTGTGCCGGTGGCCGGTGTGGCGCTGCTCGGCACGGACGGCCCGACCGGGCTGCGCCGCAAGCCGGGTTCGGCCCGGGCCTCGGCGGCCGCGGCCCGTTCGGCGGGCGCCTCCGCCCCGCTGCCGTCCGTCCCGCGGCCGGCCGCGGCGGAGCCGCAGGAGCACAAGCCGAGCTGGGCCCGGCGCCCGGCGCCCGAGGGGCCGCAGGAAGCGGAGAACGAGAGCACCCTGCAGCTGCGCCTCGGGGAGGACCTGTGACCAGGCGGAGGGTGCTGTGGCTGGCCAAGGGCCTGGGCCGCGGCGGCGCGGAGCAGCTGCTGGTCAACTGCGCGCGGAACGCCGACACCTCGCGGTACGAGTTCGAGGTGGCGTACGTGCTGCCGTACAAGGACGCGCTGGTGCCGGCGCTGGAGGCGGCCGGGGTGCGCACGCACTGCCTGGGCGGGGCGCCGGGGGCGCTGTGGCCGTGGCGGCTGCGGTCGCTGCTGGCGGAGCGCCGGTACGACCTGGTGCACTCGCACATGCCGGTCCCGGCGGTCGCGGCGCGGCTGCTGACGCTGGGTCCGCGCGGGGCGCGGCTGGTGCACACCGAGCACAACGTCTGGGAGCGCTACCGGACGCCGACCCGCTGGGCGAACGCGCTGACCTACCGGCGCAACGACGCGGTGATCGCGGTCTCGCACGCGGTGGCGGGCACCATCGGCCGCCGCCGCCCGGGCGACTGGGTGACGGTGGTGCACCACGGCCCGGACCTGACCGGGGCGCCGGAGGGGCCCGCGGCGCGGGCCGCCGCCCGGGAGGCGCTGGGCCTGCCGCAGGAGGCGGTGGTGATCGGCACGGTCGGCAACCTGACCCCGAAGAAGGACCAGGCGACCCTGCTGGCCGCGTTCGCGCAGCTGCGCCGGGAGCACCCCTCGGCCGCGCTGGTGCTGATCGGCGCGGGCCCGCTGGAGCAGCAACTGCGCGCCCAGGCGGGCGAGTCGGTGGTGTTCGCGGGTTCGCGGTCGGATGTTCCGGCGTTGCTGCCGGGCCTGGACGTGTTCACCCTGAGCTCCCGGGCCGAGGGCCTGCCGGTGGCGCTGATGGAGGCGATGACCTCGGGCCTGCCCTCGGTGGTGACCCGGGTCGGCGGCATGCCCGAGGTGCTGGACGACGGCGAGCAGGGCTTCCTGGTGCCGCCGGGCGACCCGGCGGCGCTGGCCGCCGCGCTGGGCCGGCTGGCGGGCGACGGCGGGCTGCGCGAGCGGCTGGGCTCGGCCGCCCGGGAGCGGTCCAAGAGCTTCGACGTGGCCGGCGCCCAGCGCTCGATCGAGCAGGTGTACGCCCGGGTGCTGGCCCGCTGAATCCCCTGAAGGGACAGAGGACGAACGTGAGTTCCGACCTGACGTACCGTCAGTTCGACGAGGCGGACACGCCGGCGGTGCTGGAGCTGCTGACCGCCTCGCTGGCGGGCGGGCCGACCGGCACCCGCAGTGCCGACTTCTTCACCTGGAAGCACCGGCGCAACCCGTTCGGCGACAGCCCCGGCCTGGTCGCGGTCGCGCCGGACGGGCGGCTCGCCGGGGTGCGGCTGTTCCTGCGCTGGCAGTTCCGCGGCGCCGACGGCCGCCCGGTGGCCGCCGTCCGGCCGGTGGACACCGCCACCCATCCGGACTTCCAGGGCCGCGGCATCTTCCGCCGGCTCACCGTCGACCTGCTCGAACAGGTCTCGGGGGATGCCGAGTTGGTGTTCAACACGCCCAACGGCAACAGCCTGCCCGGCTACCTCAAGATGGGCTGGCGGGAGCTCGGCCAGGTGCCGATCGCGATCCGGGTGGCCCGGCCCACCGCCTTCGCCCGCGGCGCCAGCGCGGCGCTGGCCCGCCGCGCCTCCGCGCAGCGTCCGCCGGCCTGCCACCTGCCCACCGCCGAGCGGTGGTTCGCCGACAAGCCGGCCGGGCTGGACGGGCTGCTCGCCGAACGGGCCGAGGCCGACCTGGCCGACACCCGGCTCGCCACCCCGCGCACCGCCGAGTACCTGGCCTGGCGCTACGGCGAGGCGCCCGGCCTAGACTACCGGGTGCTGACCTGCGAACGCGGCGGGGAGCTCGCCGGCGTGGCCTTCGGCCGGCCCCGCCGGCGCGGGCCGCTCGCCGAGTTCACCCTCGCCGAGGTGATCGTCCGCCCCGGCGACCGGGGCAGCGCCGCCCGGCTGCTGCGGGCCGCCGCCGCGTCCGGCTGCGACCACGCCGCCACCCACCTGGCCCCCGGCACCGAGGCCGCCCAGGCCGCGCTGCGCCGCGGCTACCTGACCGCGCCGCGCACCGGCATGACGCTCGCCGCGCGCACGCCGACCGGCCCGCTCCCGGCCGAGCACACCCTGGCCACCTGGCGGTTCGGCCTCGGCGACCTGGAGGTCTTCTGATGCGCCCGCCCGCCCGGGTGGAGCAGCGGGTGGCCGGCCTGCGCACCCTGGCCCGCCGCCAGCAGCTCTCCGTCCTGGCCGCCGCCCTGGTGCTCGGCTACCTCATGGTGTTCGTGCTGGCGATGGTGCACACCACGTACGACACCTGGGGCGCGCTGCTGGTCGCCCCGGCCCTGATGGTGATCGGCACCCCGATCCTGGCCCGGGTCGCGGCGGCCAACCCCGAGCGCGGGATCTTCAAGCTGCTGATGCTCGCCATGGGCCTCAAGCTGCTCTGCGCCTTCCCCCGCTACCTGATGGCCTTCGTGCTGTACGGCGGCGCGGCCGACGCCAAGATGTACCACCAGCGCGGCAGCGAGCTGGCCCGGTACCTGGACACCACCGACCTGTTGAGCAGCGGCATCCACTACGACCTGGGCATGAAGGTGGCCGGCACCGGTTTCATCATCATCGTCACCGGCGTGGTGTACGCGGTCACCGGGCCGACCCTGGTCGGCGGCTTCCTGGTCTTCTCCTGGCTGGGCTTCTGGGGCCTGCTGTTCTTCTGGCGGGCGCTGCAGATCGCCTTCCCGGAGGCCGACGCGCGCCGCTACGCCAAGCTGGTGTTCTTCCTGCCCTCGCTGCTGTTCTGGCCGTCCAGCATCGGCAAGGACGCCTGGATGATGTTCTGCCTGGGCCTGACCACCTACGGCGTGGCCCGGCTGCTGGACCGCCGGTTCGGCGCCTTCGCCTGCATCGCGATCGGCTCGCTGGGCACCGCGATGGTCCGCCCGCACGTCACGGTGCTGGCGGGCGCCGGCCTGATGGTGGCGTACGTGCTGCGCAAGCGTCCGCAGCAGGTCTCCGCGCTCGGCCCGCTGCGCGCGGTGCTGACCGTGGCGGTGCTGGGCGTGATGGTGATGCTGATGCTGCAGCAGGTGTCGACCTTCTTCGGCACCGAGGGTGCCAACGGTGACGCGGTCAACCACGTGCTCTCGGAGACCTCGCGGCGCACCTCGCAGGGGTCCTCGGTGATCAACCAGCCGTCGGCCGACGAGGCGGCACCCGCATTCAGCCTCAACCCGGCGGGCCTGCCGGTGGCCGTGGTCAGCGTGCTCTTCCGCCCGTTCCCGTTCGAGGCCTCGAACGTGCAGAACCTGGTCCAGTCGGTGGAGTGCTTCGCGCTGCTGGTGATGTTCGTCCGGGACTGGCCGCGGCTGCGGAAGATCCCCCGGCTGTTCGTCAGCCGTTCGTACATCGCCTTCACGATGGTGTACACGCTGCTGTTCTGCTGGGCCTTCTCGACCATCAACAACCTCGGCATCCTGTCCCGCGAGCGCGTCCAGGTGCTGCCGCTGGTGCTGGTGCTGCTGGCCGTGCCGAAACCCGAGACGGCCGCCCGGACCTTCCAGCGGCGGCGGCCGCCGGTGTGGAAGGTCCAGCCCGGCCAGTGGGGCGAACGCGCGCCGGTGGCCGGCGCCCCCACCGACCCTCCGGCCCGCGTGGGCGCGCCGGAGCCACCACATCGACCCAGGGGGGATCGACCCGACCATGACGACCACTGACCAGAACCTGCCCGCCGCCCTCGGCGGCTCCGCCGCCTTCCCCGAGGGCCTGCCGCTCACCCGGCTGGAGGTCCCCGGGCGCGAGGAGCTGTTGGCCCGGCTCGGCAGCGTCCTCGACAGCGGCATGCTGACCAACGGCCCGACCGTCCGCGAGCTGGAGCAGCGCGCCGCCGAACTGATCGGCGTGGAGCACGTGGTGGCGGTCTCCAACTGCACCGCCGGCCTGATGCTGGTGCTGCAGGCCGCCGGGGTGGGCGACGGCGGCTCGGTGGTGATGCCGGGCTTCAGCTTCTCGGCGACCGCGCACGCCGCGCGCTGGGCGGGCGGCACCCCGCTGTTCGCCGAGGCCCGGGTCGAGGACATCACCCTGGACCCGGCGGACGCCGAGGCCAAGCTCAAGGCCGCCGACCGCCCGGTCGCGCTGATGGCCACCCACGTGTACGGCACCCCGTGCCGGACCGAGGAGCTGCAGCGGATCGCCGACGCCGCCGGGGTGCCGCTGGTGTACGACGCCGCGCACGGCCTGGGCTCCAGCCGCAAGGGCGTGCCGGTCGGGAACTTCGGCCTGGCCGAGGTGTTCTCGATGAGCCCGACCAAGGTCGCGGTGGCCGGCGAGGGCGGCCTGGTCGCCACCCGCGACGCCGACCTGGCCGCCACCATCCGCACCGGCCGCGACTACGGCAACCCGGGCGACTACGACACGCTCTTCCACGGGCTGAACGCCCGGATGAGCGAGCTGCACGCCGCGGTCGGCCTGGCCTGGCTGGCCGACCTGCCGCAGCGGGTGGCGCACCGCGGCTCGCTGGTCGCGGCCTTCGCCTCCGCCGTCGCGGGCCTGCCGGGCCTGCGCCTGGCGCTGCCGGAGGAGGGCGACGTGTCCACCTTCAAGGACCTCACCCTGATCCTGGACGCGGACGCCTTCGGGCTCACCAACCGGCAGCTGGCCGACGCGCTGAAGGCCGAGGGCATCGACACCCGGCGCTACTTCCACCCGCCGCTGCAGCGGCAGAAGTCGTACGCCTACCTGGGCCAGGCCGAGTCGCTGCCGGTCACCGACCGGCTGGCCGAGTCGGTGCTGACCGTCCCGCTGTGGACGCACATGGACACCGCCACCGTCCGCCGGATCGCCGACGCGGTGGTCCGGATCCAGCCGCACGCGGAGCAGCTGGCCGCCGCCGTCTGACCGCCGGGCCCGGAGGGGGGACACTCCTCCGGGCCTCGCACGGCGGTTCGCAGATTGCGCAATTCAGGTGAACTCGGTTGGACCGCACGGCTGTTGGCCGGGCACGATGGCGGCCATGTTCAAGGGATTCCGCAGTTTCCTGCTGCGCGGCAACGTGGTCGACCTGGCGGTCGGCATCGTCATCGGCGCGGCCTTCACCGCCGTCGTCACCGGGTTCGTCACCGCCTTCCTGACCCCGCTGATCGGCGTCGCCACCGGCGCGGTCGGCGACTTCAGCCAGAAGCACTTCGTGGTGGGCGGCACCAACTTCCCGTACGGCGCCTTCCTCAACGCGCTGATCAGCTTCGTGCTGATCGCCGCGGTGATCTACTTCGCCGTGGTGGTGCCGGTCGGCAAGCTCCAGAACCGGTTCAACCCGGTCAAGGAGACCCCGGTCAAGAAGGCCGACTGCCCGGAGTGCCTGTCCACCGTGCCGGCCGCGGCGACCCGCTGCGCGCACTGCACCAGCGAGCTGGCCGGACGTCCCGGCTTCCCGGCCCAGGCGAGCCCCCTGCAGCCCACTCGTTGACAAATTGTTGACGCCCCACGGGCCGTCGACACTCCCCGCACCCTCCGGATCCGGTCATCCGACCGCCGGAGGGTCGCCGTCGTCGCTTCGCCGGGTGTTCCACTGCCCGTCAGACGTCCGCGATGGCCGGAATCTGCCCGACCAATTGTCCGTTCTTCGTCACATTCGGACCCTTTGTGCACGCGAAGACTCTGTAAACAGTTGAACTCCCGGGCTTCCCACTCTCCTCAGCAGGCGCATTGTGGGCTTACGGTATGCCCCATGACCTCGCCCCGCTCCTACGACGGAGTCGGCTACCCCTCTCCGTCTTTCTCCTCCGGCACGCCCATCTACGACAGCTTGGTCGCAGAGCGCGGCATCCCGCAGATCGCCCCGATCAATGTGCCCCCGGCACTCCCCTCCTCCTCCTACAGCTCCGGTTACGGCAGCTACAGCGGGTCGAGCTACGGCGGCTACGACAGCCCCGCGAGCAACCTGCCCGCCCTGCCGCCCGCGCGTCTCGCCCTGGGCCCCGGCCCGAGCAGCGCCCCGGCGCCGAGCATGCCCGCCCAGCCCACCGGCGGTTACGCCGCCGCCCCGCAGGCCGGCTACCCGTCCGCCCCGCAGCCGTACCTCCCGGGCCAGCGCCCGGCCGGACCGGCCGCCTTCCAGCCGGCCCAGCCGCAGGCCCCGTACGGCGGCGCCGCCCAGGGCTTCGCCGGCCAGGGCCAGCCGCAGAACGGCTTCGCCTCCGCCCCGCAGTCCTTCGGTGCGCCGAGCTTCGGCAGCCAGGGCTTCGGCGCGCAGGCCCCGCAGGCCGGCTACTCCGCCGACCAGAGCTTCGGCGGCAACCAGCTGCGCCCGGCCGCTCCGGTCGCCCCGGTCCGTCCGGTGGTGCCGCAGCAGTACCAGGCCCCGCAGCAGTACGGCCAGTACCAGCAGTACCCGCAGGCCGGCTGAGCCGACCTGACCCGCCCGCCCGGCGCACGAGGGAGCCGGGCGGCACGAGCGGAGCAGGGGTCACCCCCGGGGCCGCCCGCACCATCCACGGTGCGGGCGGCCTTCGCACGTCCGGGGCCGGACGACGGCACCCCGACCGCCTGCCGGACGGGCGCGGGCGGCTGGCAGGATGGGCCCATGCCACAGCTGACCGGACTGCACCTCTACCCCGTCAAGTCCACCTACCGGCTGAGCCCGGACAGCGCCCGGGTCGAGCCCTGGGGCCTGGCCGGCGACCGCCGCTGGATGCTCGTCGACCCACGCGGCAAGGCGCTCACCCAGCGCGAGGAGCCCGCGCTCGGCCAGTACCGCGTCCGGCCCGCCGAGGACGGCACGCTCACCGTCACCGCCCCCGACGGCGCCACCGTCACCGTCCCGGTCCCGCTGGTCAAGGACGGCGCGGACGAGGTCGAGGTCGACGTCTTCGGCACCCGCATCGCCGCCGCCCTGGCCGCCGCCGAGGCGGAGCGCTTCTTCGCCGAGCGGCTCGGCGAGGTCCGCCTGGTCCACCTCGACCGGCCCGACACCGGCCGGCCGATCGACCCCGCGTACGCCGACCCGGGCGAGACCGTCTCCTTCGCCGACGGCTACCCGCTGCTGCTCACCACCACCGCCTCGCTCGACGACCTCAACCGCCGGATCGCCGAGGACCACCCGGACGACCCGGTCAAGGGCGCGGCCCTCCCGATGGAGCGGTTCCGGCCCAACGTCGTCGTCTCCGGCACCGACGCCTGGGCCGAGGACGACTGGCGGCGGATCCGGATCGGCGAGCTGGAGTTCCGCGTGGTCAAGCCGTGCGGCCGCTGCCTGGTCACCACCACCGACCAGGAGACCGGCATCCGGCGCGGGCCCGAGCCGCTGCGCGCCCTCGGCCGCTACCGCCGGTTCGGCCAGAAGCTGGTCTTCGGCCAGAACCTGGTGCCGATCCGGCCGGAAGGCACCGTGGGCGACACCCTGGGCACCCTCCGGCTCGGCGACCAGGTGACCGTCCTGTAGCCGTACTCGTTGCACCGGGCGAACGCACCGCTCCCAGGTACTGTGACCGCAGTCGACGAAGGTGGGGATGACAGACCGTCATGGCTGAGCACAGGGTCAGGGTCACCCAGGACAGCGCCTCGCGCTGGCGCCGCCGCGCCGGCGACTACCAGTCGCTCGCCGAAGCGCTGATCGCCGCCGAACCGGGTGACACCCTCACCCTGCGGCCCGGCACCTTCCGGGAGGCGGTGCTGGTCGACAAGGCGGTGACGCTGCGCCCCGCCGAGGGCCCGGGCAGCGTCCGGATCGACCCGCCGCTCGGCGTCCCGCTGACCGTCACCGCCGCCGCGACCGTCCACGGCCTGGTCATCGAGGGCTCCGACACCGCCGCGCCCGCCGTCCTGATCACCGGCCCGAAGGCGGCCGCCGAGCTCGCCGACTGCCGGGTGGAGGCCCGGGCCGCCGTCGGCGTGGAGATCGCCGACGGCGCCCGCGCCACCCTGACCGGCTGCCTGGTCGACAACCCGACCGGCCTCGGCATCCGCCTGCGCGGCGGCGCCGAGGCCGAGCTGCGGGACTGCGAGAGCGCGGCCGCGGCCCAGGCCGGCATCGCCGTCCTCGGCGGCTCGACCGCCCGGTTCGAGCGCTGCCGCATCCACCACGCCGGCGGCGCCGGCGTCCTGCTCGCCGACTCCGGGACCACCGTCGAGCTCACCGGCTGCGAGATCTACGAGGTGCGCGGCAGCGGCGTCCAGGCCGAGTCGCAGGCGACCGGACGGCTCACCGACTGCACCGTGCACCGGGTGACCGGCAACGGCCTCACCCTCGACACCGAGGCCGAACTCACCCTCGACGGCTGCCGGGTGCACGACCTCCCGGAGAACGCCGCCGACCTGCGCGGCCGCTCCCGCCTGGTGCTGAACCGCTCCACCGTGCACGACTTCGGCCGCGGCGCGCTCTCCGTCTGGGACACCGGCACCCGGGCCGAGGCCGAGGGCAGCCGCTTCCACTCCTCCACCGGCGACTACCCGGCGCTGTGGGTGAGCGACGGCGCCGCCGTCGCCCTCACCGACTGCGCCCTGGACGACCTCCCCGACGCGCTCTTCGTCCTCGACCAGGGCTCCACCGCCACCGCCCGCGACTGCTCCTTCACCGGCGTCCGCAGCTCCGCGGTCTCCGTCAGCAGCGGCGCCACCGCCGAACTGACCGACTGCCGGATCCAGCGGACCGGCACCGGCCTGTGGTTCCGCGACCACGGCAGCGGCGGCCTGCTGACCGGCTGCGAGATCGCCGAGGTGGCCACCGGGGTGATCGTCACCAAGGGCGCCGACCCGGTGCTGCGCGACTGCACGGTGCGCGGCGCCGCGGACGCCGGGGTGTACGTGTCGGCGCAGGGCCGCGGCACCTTCGAGGAGGTCCGGGTCACCCAGGGCCGCGGCTTCGGCTTCCACGTCATCGACGGCTGCCGGACCCGGCTGGTGCGCTGCCGCGCCGAGGGCAACGCCCGGGCCGGCTTCGAGTTCGCCGAGCCGGGCCCGATCGCCGAGGGCTGCACCTCCGACGACGTCGCCCCCACGCCGACCGACCTGCCCGCTCCCCGTCCCGAGCCGCTGCGGGCCACCACCGCCCCCGTTCTCGCCGCCCCCGCGCTCGCCGCCCCGCCGCAGATCGGCCCGATCCCCGACTGCCGCCCGGCCGACGAGGCGCTCGCCGAACTGGACGCCCTGGTCGGCCTCGCCACCGTCAAGCAGGAGGTGCGCACCCTGATCGACCTGATCTCGGTCGGCCGCCGCCGGCAGCAGGCCGGGCTGAAGGCGCCCTCGCCCCGCCGCCACCTGGTCTTCACCGGCTCCCCCGGCACCGGCAAGACCACCGTGGCCCGGCTCTACGGCGAGATCCTCGCCTCGCTCGGCGTGCTGCAGCGCGGCCACCTGGTCGAGGTGGCCCGGGTCGACCTGGTCGGCGAGCACATCGGCTCCACCGCGATCCGCACCGCCGCCGCGTTCGACCGGGCGCGCGGCGGGGTGCTCTTCGTCGACGAGGCGTACGCGCTGGCGCCGGAGGACGGCGGCCGCGACTTCGGCCGGGAGGCGATCGACACCCTGGTGAAGCTGATGGAGGACCACCGCGACGAGGTGGTGGTGATCGTCGCCGGGTACACCGCCGAGATGGAGCGCTTCCTGGCCGCCAACCCCGGCCTGTCCTCCCGTTTCTCCCGGACCGTCACCTTCCCCGACTACAGCGCCGACGAGCTGCTGCAGATCGCCCGCGCGCAGTGCGTGGAGCACGAGTACCGGTTCGCCGAGGCCACCGAGGGCGCGCTGCTCGACCACTTCACCGCGATCGACCGGAGCGCCGGCTTCGGGAACGGGCGGACCGCCCGGCAGGTGTTCGAGACCATGGTGGAACGGCACGCGATGCGGGTCGCCCAACTGCCCGACCCCTCCACCGAGGACCTGCAGCTGCTCGTCCCGACCGATCTGCCCGGCTGATCGAGCTGACCGGCCGAGCTGCCCGGCCGGCCGGTCGGGGCCGCATGCAAGGATTGGTCGTACGATCTGCTTTTCCAGCACCGGAGGGGGACGGTCCGTGGCCGACACCAGCAACCTGCTCGCCGAGCAGCGCCGGGCACTCATCCTGGACGAGGTCCGCCGGCGCGGCGGCGTCCGGGTCAACGAGCTGACCCGGCAGCTGAACGTGTCGGACATGACGATCCGCCGCGACCTGGACGCGCTCGCCCGAGCCGGCTCGGTCGAGAAGGTGCACGGCGGCGCGGTCTCGGTCGAGGCCGCCCGGACCCACGAGCCCGGCTTCGAGGCGAAGTCGGTCCTGGAGCCGTCCGCCAAGGAGGAGATCGCCCGGGCCGCCGCCGCCCTGGTCCAGCCCGGCAGCGCGATCGCCCTCTCCGGCGGCACCACCACCTTCGCCCTCGCCCACCGGCTGACGGCCGTCCCGGACCTCACCGTGGTGACCAACTCCGTCCGGGTCGCGGACGTGTTCGCCGAGGCGCAGCGCGACCGCGCGGAGGGCGGACCGGCGGCGACCGTCGTCCTCACCGGCGGCGTGCGCACCCCGTCCGACGCCCTGGTCGGCCCGGTCGCCGACCGGTCGATCCGCTCGCTCCGCTTCGACCTGCTCTTCCTCGGCACCCACGGCCTCTCCCTGGACGCGGGCCTGTCCACCCCCAACCTCGCCGAGGCCGAGACCAACCGCGCGTTCATCGGCTCCGCCCGCCGCACCGTCGTGGTCGCCGACCACACCAAGTGGGGCACCGTCGGCCTCTCCACCTTCGCCGACCTCACCGAGGTCGACACCTGGGTCACCGACACCGGCCTCCCCGACGACGCCGCCACCGCCGCCCGCGACCGCGTCCGCGAGGTCCTGCTGGCCGGCTGAGCCGGGCCCGAAAGGGTTTCTCCACCGGCGGCACGACCTGCGACGATGTCCCCACACCAGTAGGGGGACACCATGGCCGTCGAGATCGACCTGCCGCTCGCACCGGACGCCGGCGCGGACGAGCTGGCCGCCGAGCTGACCGAGGTCGGCAACGAGCGGTTCCTGCGGGCGGTGCTGCACGACCCGGTGGCACTCCACCACCGCAGTACGGACCGGCTCGTCGGCCGCCCACACACACCGACGGCACCCGAGTCCGGCGACAGCCTGCTGCTGCGCGCGCTGCACACCGCCTTCGCGGCCCACCTGCCGCTCAGCCTCTCCCCCGACCTGCTCTGGTACGCGATCGTCCACGAGGTCGCCGTCCACGTCCGTTTGAACCCGGACGCCTACGCCGGGCTGTTCGGCGCGACGCCCGGCGGGAAGCAGACGGTCCGGGTCCACGACGACCTCGCGATGTTCGACTGGCAGCGCTCGATCCACCTGGTCCGGGAGCCGCTGTCGGCGGCCGTCGGCGCCGAGGCGGTGGAGCTGTTCCTGCCGGCCTTCTCCACCACCACGCCGAACGAGTCGGCCGCCGCCCTGGT
Source organism: Kitasatospora sp. NPDC048365 (assembly GCF_043200835.1). Taxonomy (NCBI): domain Bacteria; kingdom Bacillati; phylum Actinomycetota; class Actinomycetes; order Kitasatosporales; family Streptomycetaceae; genus Kitasatospora; species Kitasatospora sp. NPDC048365. The sequence continues at coordinate 25,554 of NZ_JBICYJ010000052.1, read as the reverse complement.
CGCGCTGATGGACGTGGTCGGCCCGTACGTCCGGTTCGAGTGGATCACCATGTGCGGCATCCCCCGGATCCGCCTGGAGGGCACAGCCGACGACTGGGCGCTGCTCGCCTCCCGGACCCGCGAACTGGCGGGCTGGTTCGACGGGTTGCGCCCCTGGTTCGAGGGTCTGCGACCGGTGCTGGACACCATCGCGGCGACGGCGGCGGGCGCGGACGTGGACCAGGACTTCTGGCGCTCGATCTACAAGCACGAGTCGCAGTCCGGCGGGGACTTCGTGACCGGGTGGATCAACGCCTTCCTCGCCCACCGCTATCCCGGCGACGGGCCGGTCGCCAAGCGGGAGTTCGGGGCGGGCCGGGTGAGCGAGAGCGAGTTCCCCTCGCACGTCTCCCGGGTGCCGTTCGAGTGGCACTTCCCCGGCCTCACCCTGGAGATGGCATTCCTCGGCGGCGTGCTGGGCATCGAGCGGGACGGCGAGTGGCTTCGCCCCCGGCTCGGCCAGGCCGTGGCGGAGCTGCTGCCCCGCACCGGCCCGCTCGACCCCCGCCTGCCGGAGCGCTGGCAGCTGGCGGACATCCGCCGGGTCACCGGGCAGCCCGGGGCGCGGATCGTCGACACGGTCACCCGGATCCGGCACGAGGGCGGGTGGGCCGAGGCGACCGTGGCGATCGGGGCGGACCAGGGGCTGCTGGTGCTCGGAACGGCCGACGGCCGCTGGCACGTCGGCGAGCCGGGCACCGAACCGGGGGTCGTGCACGCCCTGTGGTCCGAGGCCGACCTGCCCGCCGCCCTGAGCTGGCTCTGACGTCCGGCCGACGGGGACTCTCAGTCGAGGGTGGCCGCGCCCGCCAGGAACGCCAGCATCAGCTCCCGGTACGGCTCGACGTCGATGGCCTGCTCGGCCAGCCACTCGTCGGAGTAGTACTTGTCGAGGTAGCGGTCGCCGGGGTCGCAGATCAGGCCGACCACGCTGCCGGTGCGGCCCTCGGCGCGCATCTCGGCGATGATCCGCAGCGCGCTCCACAGCCCGGTGCCGGTGGAGGCGCCGGCCTTCTTGCCGAGCAGCTGCTCCAGCACCCGGATCGCGGCGATCGAGGCGGCGTCCGGGACCTTCATCATCCGGTCGATCGCGCCGGGCACGAAGCTGGGCTCCATCCGGGGCCGGCCGATGCCCTCGATCCGGGAGCCGGTGGCGCAGGTGGCGTCGGGGTCGTGCTTGACCCAGCCGTCGAAGAAGCAGGAGTTCTCCGGGTCGGCGACGCAGATCCGGGTGTCGTGCTGCATGTAGTGCACGTACCGGGCGATGGTGGCGGAGGTGCCGCCGGTGCCGGCGGTGGCGACGATCCAGGCCGGCTCGGGGTGGGGTTCCAGGCGCAGCTGGGCGAAGATCGACTCGGCGATGTTGTTGTTGCCGCGCCAGTCGGTGGCCCGCTCGGCGTAGGTGAACTGGTCCATGTAGTGCCCGCCGGTCTCGGCGGCGAGCCGGGCGGCGACCTCGTAGACCTCGCAGGGGTTGTCGACCAGGTGACATCGGCCGCCGTGGAACTCGATCAGTTCGATCTTGGCGCGGCTGGTGGTGCGGGCCATCACCGCGATGAAGGGGACGCCGATCAGGCCGGCGAAGTACGCCTCCGAGACGGCGGTGGAGCCGCTGGACGCCTCGATCACCGGCCGGTCGGGGCGGATCCAGCCGTTGCACAGCCCGTACAGGAAGAGCGAGCGGGCCAGCCGGTGCTTGAGGCTGCCCGTCGGGTGGGTCGACTCGTCCTTGAGGTAGAGGTCGATGCCCCACTCGGCGGGCAGCGGGAATCTCAGCAGGTGGGTGTCGGCGGACCGGTTGTTGTCGGCCTGCACCCGGCGGACGGCCTCCTTCAGCCACGCCCGGTACTCGGCATCGGTACGGTCCACGTCCAGAGTGGGGCTGGCCATCGCGCGCTCTCCTCGGTTGCCGGTCTCGTCCCCACCCAGTGTAACAGTCGATTACGATAAGTGACCGTTACGGCGGTTCCAGCTTCCGCTTATCGCCCACCTGTTCGCCTCGCGCCCCCGGAGCCCCTCCGGCTACTGCGGGACGGCCACCGCCTCGCCCGACACCCGCACCCGCCGGTCCTCCGCGAGCAGCTCCACGCCCAGCACGCCCGGCCGCCCCATGTCCTGCCCCTGGTGGAGGGTGAGCCGCGCCGCCTCCAGGCCCTCCAGCTCCCGCAGGTACGCGCCGAACGCGGCGGCCGCCGCACCCGTCGCCGGGTCCTCCACCACGCCACCGACCGGGAACGGGTCCCGCACGTCGAACTCGGTGGCGGAGCGGCGGAAGACCAGCTGCAGCGTGGTCAGGTCGAGGCGCAGCATCAGCGCCGTCAGCCCCTCGAAGTCGTACGCCAGGTCGGCCAGCCGCTCCCGGGTCGCCGCCGCGAGCACCAGGTGGCGCGCCCCCGCGTAGGCGATCCGGGGCGGCAGCGAGCCGTCCAGCTCGGAGCGGCTCCAGCCGAGCGCCGCCAGCGCCTCCGCCAGGTCCTCCTCCGCCACCGGCTCCACCGCCGGCGCCACGCTGGTGAGCGTCGCGCGCAGCACCCCGCCCCCACCCTCGGCGACCTCGACCGGCACCGGGCCCGCCTTGGTCTCGAACAGCAGCTCGCCCGGGCCGATCCGCTCCGCCAGCGCCACCGCCGCCGCGACCGTCGCGTGACCGCAGAACGGCACCTCCGCCTTGGGGCTGAAGTACTGCACCGCGTAGGTGCGCGGCTGCACCGGCGAGCGGGTCAGGAACGCCGTCTCCGAGTAGCCCAGTTCGGCGGCGATCGCCAACTGCCGTGCGTCGTCCAGCCCGGACGCGTCCAGCACCACGCCGGCCGGGTTGCCGCCCGCCGGATCCGCCGTGAACGCCGAGTACCGCAGCACCTCGGGTGCAGAAGAGTTCGTCATGCCCGGTCAACGATCACCGGCCCACCGTGATTCCGACTGTTAACGCAACATCGCCGAGCGGCCATCGGAGCGAGACCCGCCTGCAAAACCATCGTCATATCGGCCGTGCATCCTTTCAGTCAGAGGAAACCTCCCGGAAGGAGCACAGGAAATGAGTGACATGACCGGCCTGGTGGCCGCCTTCGCCGAACTCTGGACCCCGCAGGACACCGGATCCGGAGCCCCCGCCCGCGTCAGCGGCCACGAGGCCGACCGCCTCGCCGCGATGCCCCGACCCGCCGCCCGCACCCCCCGCACCGACCGACCGCTGCTCCCGCTCCGCCGCCGCCCCGGCCTGCGCCGCGCCCACGCCTAGGCCGTCGCTCTCGGATCACGCCGGGCGGCGGGTGGCGCCGGGGCCGGAGATCGGGAATGCTCGCACGCATGGTTTCGGTGGTGCAGAACGTCGCGATCGACTGTGCGGACGCCTACGGGCTGGCCCGCTTCTGGAGCGAGGTGACCGGCCGTCCGCACCATCCGACGGACCGTCCGGGCGACCCGGAGGCCCAGGTGATGCTGGCGGAGGGCCCGATCCTGCACTTCAACCAGGTGCCCGAGCCGAAGACCGTCAAGAACCGGCTCCACCTGTGCCTGCGCCCGGAGACCAGCCGCGAGGAAGAGGTCGAACGGCTGCTCGGCATCGGCGCGACCCTCGTCGCCGACCGCCGCAACCCCGACGGCTCGGGCTGGGCGGTCCTCGCCGACCCCGAGGGCAACGAGTTCTGCGTGCTGCGCAGCGAGTCCGACCGGGCCGCGGCGGGCGCCGCCGGCTCGTAGCGGCCGGCCGCCGCGCCACGCGGGGGAACCTGGTCGACCGGCCCGGCACCGGCTGACATCCTCGGTGCCATGGGTACCTTCGAGGAGCTGGTGGCGGAGGGCGAGGCCGTCCCCACCGAGGGCTGGGACTTCACCTGGTTCACCGGCCGCGCCACCGAGCAGCGGCCGTCCTGGGGCTACGCCGGGCTGCTGGCCGACCGGATGGCCGACGCCACCGCCGCGCTCGACCTGCAGACCGGCGGCGGCGAGGTGCTGGCCGCGGTGCCCGTCGCCCCGCCGGTCCTCGCCGCGACCGAGGCGTGGCCGCCGAACCTCGCCATCGCGCGCGCCAATCTCGCCGGGTTCGGCGCCACCGTGGCCGAGGCGGAGGTCACCGACGACCTCCCGTTCCCCGACGGCGCGTTCGACCTGGTGGTCAGCCGGCACCCGGTGGCGACCCGCTGGGGCGAGGTCCACCGGGTGCTGCGCCCCGGCGGCCGGTACCTGTCCCAGCAGGTCGGCTCCGGCTCGGTCCGCGAGCTGACCGAGTTCATGATGGGCCCCTCCCCCGCGCCGCTGCACCCCGTCGTGCCACCGCCGACCACCACGTACGCGGGTTCCCTGCCGATCGACGCCGTCACGGCCGCCGAACTGGCCGGCCTCACCGTGGTGGACGTGCGCCAGGAGGCGCTGCGGATGGAGTTCCACGACCTCGCGGCGGTGGTGCACTTCCTGCGCAAGGTGATCTGGATCGTCCCCGGCTTCACCGTCGACGCCTACCGCGAGCGCCTCGCCACCCTGCACGCCTTCATGGAGCGCCACGGCCCGTTCGTCGCCCACTCCCAGCGCTACCTGGTCGAGGCCGTCCGCCGGACGCCGGCCGCGTAGGCCCGGCCGGATGCGGCCACGCTCGGGTCCACACGAACGACCTCACTGTGAACGTACACACCACAAGTTCCCCGGATTCAGGCGGATAACAGTGGCTGATGAGGCATTGACAGGTGACATCCCGGTTTCCGTACTGTGAACGTGCACAGTCGCTGTCCGGCCACCTGGCCCTGCGTCCGTTCCGGGAGGACCCTTGCACCGCCGTCTCGTTCTCGCCGCCGCCACCGCGCTCGCCGGCGCCCTGGTCCTGACCTCCTGCGCGAGCGCGGACGGCACCGGGTCCGCCGCGAAGGGCCCGGTGGAGCTGGTCTTCTGGACCTGGACCCCCAACATGGAGAAGGTCGCCGAGCTCTGGAACGAGGCCCATCCGGACGTCCACGTCACGGTGGAGAAGCAGGTCTCCGGCGGCATCATGGTCCCCAAGCTGGTCAACGCGGTCGACATCGGCATCGCCCCCGACCTGGTGCAGGTGGAGTACCAGGTGCTGCCCACCCTGGTCGCCAAGGACGTCCTGGTGGACATCGCCCCGCAGGTCGGCGGTGTCAAGGACCGCTTCGCGCCCGGCATCTGGCAGCAGGTCACGGTCGGCGCCTCCGCGTACGCCGTTCCGCAGGACACCGCGCCGCTCGCGCTCTACTACCGGCACGACCTGTTCAAGCAGTACGGCCTCAAGGTGCCCACCACCTGGGACGAGTTCGCCGACACCGCGCGCGAGCTGCGGCGCCGGGCCCCGGGCCGGGCGCTGACCACCTTCTCGGCCAACGACCCCGGCCTGTTCGCCGGACTCGCCCAGCAGGCGGGCGCCACCTGGTGGCGCAGCGCGGACGGGGGCAAGTGGAAGGTCGCCGTCGACGACGACGCCACCCGCCGGGTCGCCGGGTTCTGGGGCGGCCTGGTCCGCGAGGGCGCGATCGACAACCAGCCGATGTACACCGAGGCGTGGAGCAGGGCGCTCACCGACGGCAGCCAGCTCGCCTGGGTGTCCGCCGTCTGGGCGCCCGGCGCGCTCACCGCCAACGCGCCCGCCACCAAGGGCAAGTGGGCGATCGCGCCGCTGCCGCAGTGGAAGGCCGGCGAGTCCGTCACCGGCAGCTGGGGCGGCTCGGGCACGGGTGTGACCGTGGGTGCCCGCAAGGACGGCCACGTCGCGGCCGCCACCCGCTTCGCCGCCTGGCTGAACACCGACCCGGCGGCGGTCGCCGCCCTGGTGCGGGAGGGCGGCGTCTACCCGGCGGCGACGGCCGCCCAGACCGGCGACGCCCTCGCCGCCGCGCCCGAGTTCTTCGCCAACCAGCCCGACTTCTACGCCCGTGCCGCCGAGATCGCCCGCAACACCGCGCCGTCCTCCTGGGGCCCGGACGTCGACGTCGCGTACGCCGCCTTCAAGGACGCCTTCGGCCGCGCCGCGCAGTCCCGTTCCGACTTCGCGCCCGCCCTGGCCGCCGTGCAGCGCTCGACGCTGAGCGCCCTGGCCGCCGACGGACTCGGCGCCGCCGGTTGACCCGACTGTCCGCCCACTGTGCCAGGCCGGCCGGATGAGATCGCGTACCGGTGGCATGTGGTGGGGCACGACCGTCGAGGCGCCGGACCCGGGTCTGCCGGCCCGGTTCTACGCCGAGTTGCTCGGCTGGCACCTCGGGCACGAGGAGCCGGGGACGGCGGTCGTCGCCGCCTCGCCGCAGGGCCCGTTCCTGGTCTTCCAGCAGGCGGACGGCTACCGCCCGCCGGTGTGGCCGCCGGCGGACGGGGAGCAGCGTCCGATGATGCACTTCGACTTCCAGGTCGGCGACCTGGAGTCGGCGGTCGCCGACGCGGTCGGACTCGGCGCCACCGTGGCCGGGTTCCAGCCGCAGCCGAACGTCCGGGTGCTCTTCGACCCGGCGGGCCACCCGTTCTGCCTCTGCCTCGACGAGTAGCGGGGAGTCGGGAGGGGGAGCGGGGAGCCGGCCGGGCGTCAGGCGGCGGTGACGGCCTGCGGGTCGGCGAGGTAGGGCTGCCAGGCGAGTTCGGCGGCGCCGACCAGGCCGGCGTGGCGGACCTGGGCGGGGACGATCGGGACGCGGCCGCTGCGCCCCCACAGGCAGCGGTCGGCGACCACGGCGGCGAGGCGTTCGGGCGCGGCGGCGAGCAGGTCGAGGTGCAGGCCGCTGAGCACGATCCGGTCGGGGTTGAGGATGTTGACCAGCCCGGCGAGGCCGAGGCCGAGCCGGTCGACGACGTGTTCGACGGCGGCGCGGGCCTGCGGGGTGTCGGCGGCGGCGAGTTCGCGGGCCTGGCCGAAGAGCGGCAGGGCCGGGTCGGGTGTGCGGCCGGCGGCGGCGAACAGCGCGTCGGGGTCGGTCTCGGAGTTGAGGCAGCCCCGGTTGCCGCACGGGCAGAGCCGTCCCTGCGGGTCGACGGTGACGTGGCCGACCTCCAGGGCGAGGCCGGCGCTGCCGGTGTGCAGGCGGCCGTCGATGACCAGGGCGCCGCCGACGCCGCGGTGGCCGGAGGTGACCAGGAGCAGGTGCCGGGAGTCGCGTCCGGCGCCGTGCCGGTGTTCGGCGAGGGCGGCGAGGTTGGCGTCGTTGGCGACGGCGCTGGGGAGTTCGGTGCGGGCGCGCGGCCCGTGGTCGGCGCGCCGGACCTCGGCGGCGAACAGGTCGGCGACCGGGGTGCCGCTGGGCCAGCCGAAGTGCAGGGCGGCGAGGGCGGTGCCGTCGGGTTCGGTGACCGGGTTCGGCAGGGCGAGTCCGATGCCGAGGCAGCGCCGGCGGGCGTCGCGGGCGAGGGCCGCGCCGGTCTCGGCGACGGCGCGCAGCAGCCGGACGGGGTCGGTGGCGGCGGGCAGCGGCAGGTGGACGGGCGCGATGAGCTGCCCGCCGAGTCCGGCGAGCGAGGCGCTGATGCCGTCGGCGTGGATCTGGGCGGCGATCACCACGGGGCCGTCCTCGGCGACGGCGAGGCGGTGCGAGGGGCGGCCGCGGCCGCTGCCGGCGGGCCGGGAGTCGACGGTGATCAGCCCGAGGGCCTCGAGTTCGGCGGTGACGGCGCCGGCGGTGGCCCGGGTGACGTCGAGGGCGCCGGTGAGCGCGGACCGGGTGGGCGCCTGGCCGGTGTGGACCAGCTGGAGCGCCGGTCCGAGCAGCGAGCGGCCCCGGTCGAGCGCCGGGCGGCGCGGCGCCTCGGCGCGGAGCGGCGCGGCTTCGCGGCGCATCGGGCTTGAAGGTGAGTGCGGCACTCCCCTATTCTGCTTTTGTGCCGCTACTAAACAAAACACGCGCCCACTCCACCACGCCCACCGACCCCCGCCCTCACCCGTCCGGCCGTACCGCCCGTACCGCCGGATGGACGGCGGCACGCACCGCCCTCACCGCCTTCTTCGCCGTCGACGGCTTCCTGTTCGCCGCCTGGGTGGTCCGGATCCCGGACGTCCGCGCCCAGGTCGCCGCCTCGCACAGCGCGCTCGGCCTGGCCCTGCTGTGCATCTCGGCCGGCGCCGTCGCCACCATGGCCCCGATCGGCCGGCTGTGCGTCCGGTACGGCTCGCGCCGGGTCACCGTCGCCTCGCTCGCCCTGCTCTCGCTCGCCGTGCCGCTGCCCGCGCACACCCACTCGGTCGCGGCGCTCGGCGCCGTCCTGCTGCTCTTCGGTGCGGGCTACGGCGCCGCGAACGTCGCGATGAACTCCGCGGCGGTCGACCTGGTCGCCCAGCTCCGCCGGCCCGTGATGCCCAGCTTCCACGCCGGGTACAGCCTCGGCGGCCTGCTCGGCGCCGCCGTAGGCGGCCTGCTGGCCGGCCGGATCACCGCCACCTGGGCGCTCGCCCTGGCGGGCACGCTCGGCCTGGCCGTCACCGCCGTCGCCGGGTGGGCCCTGCTCCGCGCCCCCTCCGCCACGCCCGCCACTGCCACGGCCGCCGCCGCGCGGACCGCACCGGCCGCCGCACCCGCAGCCGCGCCGCGCGGCGCCCGGCTGCTGGTCGTCCTGCTCGGCCTGACCGCGCTGTTCACCGCGTACGGCGAGGGCGCGCTCGCCGACTGGGCCACCCTGCACCTGACCGACGACGTCCACGCCTCCGCCGGACTCGCGGCCGCCGGCTACGCGGCCTTCGCCTTCGCGATGACCACCGGACGGGTCGGCGGCACCTGGCTGACCGTCCGGCTCGGCCAGACCCGGGTGATGCTGTTCGGCGGCCTGGCGGCCGGGGCGGGCATGCTGCTGGCGGCGTTCGCGCCGTCGGTGTGGGTCGCGCTCGGCGGATTCGTCCTGGTCGGCCTCGGCCTGGCGAACGTCTTCCCGCTCGCCATCGCCCAGGCCGGCGCCCTCGGCGGCCCGCGCGGCGTGGCCACCGCCTCCACCCTCGGCTACGCGGGCATGCTGATCGGACCGCCGGTGATCGGCTTCCTCGCCGACGCCACCAGCCTCCCGTTCGCCCTCACCACCGTCGCCGGCAGCGCCGTCCTGTCCGGTCTGCTCGCCCTGGTCGTCCGCCGCCGCGCCTGAGCGCGGGAGGCCGTCCGCGGCCTCCCGCGCCACTCGCGGAGTTGATAGGCAAGTCATTGCTTGCCTATGGTGGGGATGTGGCGGACGATGTCTTCAAGGCCCTGGCCGACCCCACCCGGCGACTCATCCTCGACGAACTCGCCGAACGGGACGGCCAGTCGCTGTTCGAGATCTGCGCACGGCTGGCGACCAAGCACGGCCTCGGCCTGTCGCGGCAGGCGATCAGCCAGCACCTCGCCGTCCTGGAGGCCGCCGACCTGGTCCGGACCCGGCGCGACGGCCGCTACAAGTTCCACGACCTCAACACCGAACCGCTTGAGCGCATCCTCACCCGGTGGCTCAGGCCCGACGCACCGGAGGGCACCCCGTGAAGATCAACCTGGCCAGCGTCTTCGTCGACGACCAGGACAAGGCCCTGCGCTTCTACACCGAGGTGCTCGGCTTCGTGAAGAAGACCGAGGTCCCGCTCGGCCCCGAGCACCGCTGGCTCACCGTGGTCTCCCCCGAGGACCCCGACGGCACCGAGCTGGTCCTCGAACCCGACGCCCACCCGGTGGTGAAGCCGTACCAGAACGGCCTGGTCGCCGACGGCATCCCGCACACCTCCTTCGCCGTGGACGACGTCCGGGCCGAGTACGAGCGGATGCAGGCCCTCGGCGTCCGCTTCACCCAGGCCCCCGTCGACCTCGGCCCGGTGATCACCGCGATCCTCGACGACACCTGCGGCAACCTGATCCAGATCGCCCAGTACAAGTAGCCCCCGATGACCCTCACCCTGCTCCGCGCGGCCGACCGGCCCGCCACCGCCTGGCTCAACGGCGGCGGCACCACCCGCGAGATCGCCGGCCACCCCGCCGACGCCGGCCTCGCCGACTTCGCATGGCGGGCCAGCCTCGCCGACGTCGCCCGGGGCGGACCGTTCTCCCGCTTCCCGGACGTCGACCGGGTGCTCACCGTCGTCGACGGCGAGGGCATGCTCCTCACCGTCGACGGCACCGAGCACCACGCCGCGCCCCACCGGCCGTTCGCCTTCCCCGGCGACGCCGACACCCGGTGCCGCCTCCCCCACGGGCCGGTCGTCGCCTTCAACGTGATGACCCGCCGCGGCCGCGCCCGCGCCACCGTCGACCTCGCCCGGACGACCCGCCCGGTCGACGTACCCGCCGACGCGGACGTCCTGCTGGTCTGCCTCACCGGCACCGCGACCGTCGGCGACACCCGGCTCGACCGCTACGACGCCGCCCTGCTCCCCCCGACGAGCCGTCACCCGCTCGCCGTCGACGGCACCACCGCCGTCGTCACCCTGCACACCCGCTGACCTCAGCCGCGCGGCGAGCTGTCCCACCGCCACTCGGTCCGCCGCGCCAGGCCCGGCAGCTCACCGCGGCCGGTCGCCCACAGCAGCGACGCCCACGGGTCGCCGCCCACCAGCACGTCCGGGAACAGCCGGTGCAGCACCCGCGCGCAGATCTCCGCCGGCGCCCGCCACTCCAGACCCAGGCCGCGCGCCAGGTCCTCCGCGTGCACGAACAGCTCCACCAGCCCCATCGCCGCCGAACCCTCGGCGTCCGCCGTCCCGAAGATGTGGAACGCCCGCGCCGACGGCGCCGCCGTCCGCACCATCGCCACGTGCAACGCCCCGCACGACTCCACCACCTGCACCAGGCCCTCCGGCCCGGCCTCCCGCTCCGCGAAGATCACGTTCGCCGGCTTGCCCGGCCCGTGCCGCTGCCACACGAACGGCACATGACTCACCGCCGGCGGCGACTGCGGCCCCAACTGCGCCCCGTACGAGAACAGATCGTCCGCCAGGTGCTCCGCCGTCTCCCAACAGCTCCACTCCACCGCCCCGGCCGGCCGCCCCCAGTCCCCCGCCAACGCGGCCGGCTGCCGCAGCAACCCGACCACCAACCGCACCCCTTCGGCGAGGTCGTCCGCCGTCACCGGACCGATCTTCACATCATCGAACATGCCGTCAGCCTAGACGCCGCCCCTCCGGCCGTCCCGCGTGGTGGGAGGCCCAGCGGGCGGCCGACGTCGGCTCAGTCGGCGTACGGGATCAGCCGCGAGGTGTCCAGCAGGATGTCGAACGGCGCGGGAACGGCGATCGCCGCACCGAAGTCGACGGTGGTCCGGGTGTGGTACCGGTCCCCGTCCAACCCGGTCATCAGGGTCACCTGACGGTCCCGGGGGTCGACGATCAGATAGGTCAGGTCCGGGTTGCGCATCTTGACCACCGCCGGCAACGGCGCGGCCCGCAGAACGACCACCTCGCCGGAGATCTCCACCTTGTAGCCGGGAGGAAAGGCGGCCTGCGCCCGCCGCGCATCCTCCAGCAGACGGCTGTGGCGTTCGAACGGCCGCATGGCGGGCTTCATGGGTTCCGTACCTTTCGGGAGGCCCGTGCCATCCATTGTCCCGGCCTGTGCCGCATGGACAGTCCGTTCGACCCGGGCGTGGTCGCCGGGGGTGGTGGCGGGGAGGTGGGCGATTTCGGGGACGATGGGTGCGGCGGTCGGTGAGTGGGCGAGAGGTGGGTGTCGGGTGCGGGTGCTGGTGAGTGGGGCGTTCGGGTTCGTGGGGCGGGCGGTGGTGCGGCGGCTGGCGGCGGACGGGCACGAGGTGTGGGCGCTGGCGCGGCGGGCGGAGGTCCCGGAGGGGTTGCCGGTGGGGCGGGTGGTGGTGGGGGACGTGCGGGACGCGGCGGTGTGGCGGGTGGCGGCGGCGGAGGTCGACGCGGTGTGCCATCTGGCGGCGCTGACCCGGGGGCGGGAGTCGGTGGAGCGTCCGCAGTCGCACTGGGAGGTGAACCTGGGCGGCATGGAGGCGCTGCTCGCGGCGCTGCCGGCGGACCGGCGGCCGCGGGTGGTGTTCGGTTCGACGGCGGCGGTGTACGGCGCTCCGGAGCGGCAGCCGATCGGTGAGGACACTCCGCCGGCGCCGGGCAATCCGTACGGGGAGTCGAAGCTCGCGGCGGAGCGCCTGCTGCTCGCGGACGCGGCGGTGGACGGGGTCGTGCTGCGCTGCTTCAACGCGGCGGGCACGGGGGACGTCGACGAGGCCCGGATCATTCCGAAGGCGCTGGCGGTGGCGGCGGGCCGCCATCCGCGGCTGGAGCTGAACGGCGACGGCAGCGTGGTGCGCGATTTCGTGCACGTGGACGACATGGCGGCGGCGTACGCGCTGGCGCTGGCGGCGCCGCGGGGCCGGGTCTACAACGTGGGGGCGACGCCGGCGAGCGTGCGGGAGATCGTGGCGGCGGCGGAGCGGGTGACGGGGCGTCGGATCCCGGTGGTGCACCGTCCGGCGGTGGCGGAGGCGCCGCGGCTGGTGGCGGACACCTCGCTGATCCGCCGTGAGCTGGGTTGGCGGCCGGTCCGCTCGGACCTGGACACCATGATCGGCGACGCCTGGGCCTCCGCCGCCGGCTGACGGGTCCGGGCCGTCGTCCGAACCGCCGTCCGAACCGTCAGCGCCGTCAGTTCCCGGCGGTCTCGCCGGGCAGCCGCAGGTCCCATCCGACGAGGGCCCGCAGCTGTTCGGCGGTGACGCCTTCCGGTATGGGCCGCGGTGCCTCGTGCCGGATGGGCGGCTGCCAGCCGTCCTCGGGGTTCCAGCTGCGGACGACCTTGGCGGGGGCGCCGGCGACGACGGCGTGGTCGGGGACCTCGCCGGTGACGACGGAGTTGGCGGCGACGACGACGTTGCGGCCGAGCCGGGCGCCGGGGAGGATCACGGCGCCGGTGCCGATCCAGGAGCCGGCGCCGATCTCGACGGGTTCGTTGCGCGGCCACTGCTTGCCGATCGGCAGGCCGGTGTCGCGGTACTCGTGGGCCTGGTCGGTGATGTACACGTTGGGTCCGGTCCACACGTCGTCGCCGAGGACGATCGACTGGTGGCCGACGATGTGGCTGCCGCGGCCGATGACGCAGCCGCCGCCGATCCGGACGAGCGGTTCGGGGCCGAGGTCGAGGCCGGGCAGGAAGCCGGCGGAGATGGTGACGCGCTCGCCGATGATGGAGAACGGGCCGATGGTGACCCACTGCTCGTTGAAGACGGTGCCGAGCGGGAAGGCGAGTTTGGTGCCGTCGCCGAGTTCCCGGAAGCGGTAGGGGCCGGGGTTGCGGTTGCTGACCGCGCCGACGTCCTGGACGAGGGTCCAGCCGCGGTGCACGGCCCGCCCGGCGAGCCGGCGGGCCCGGTCGCGGACGGCGGCGGTGAGCCTGGAGCGGAGCGGCGTACGGACGAGCGGCATGCGCTCACCGTATCGGCGCGGGCCGGGTCGCAGGCCGGATGGGGAGCAACATCACACCGCGCGCGCGGCGCGGACGGCAGAATCGGCGTGTGGAGATCTCCGAGCACATCGACGCCCTGCGCCGCGACGGCGCCCTGCTGGCCGAGGCCGCGGCCGCCACCGACCTGGACGCACCGGTCCCGACCTGCCCGGACTGGCGGCTGGCGGACCTGCTCCGGCACACCGGGCGGGTGCACCGGTGGGCGACCGCGTACGTCACGGACGGCCTCCGGGTGCCGCTGGACGACGCCGGGCAGCAGCGGGCGTGGGGTCCGGACCCGGACGACGCCGGGCTGGTGGAGTGGTTCCGCACCGGCCACTCGGGGCTGGTGGCGGCCCTGGAGAAGGCCCCGGCGGACCTGGACTGCTGGAGCTTCCTGCCGGCGCCGTCGCCGCTGGCGTTCTGGGCGCGGCGGCAGGCGCACGAGACGGCGGTCCACCGGGTGGACGCCGAGTTCGCGGCAGGGTTGGAGCCGTCCGCGACGGGCCCGGCGTTCGCGGAGGACGGGATCGCCGAGCTGCTGACCCGGTTCCTGGTCCGGCCGAAGACCCCGCTGCGCAGTGAGCGGCCGCGCACGCTGCTGGTGCGGACGACGGACCGTCCGGCGTCCTGGCTGGTGACGGTGAGCCAGGAGCCGGTGGTGACGCAGGAGCTGCCGGACGGCGCTCCGGCCGCCGACTGCGTGGTCAGCGGCCGGGCGCACGAGCTGTACCTGCTGCTGTGGAACCGGCTGCCGCTGGAGCGGGTGACGGCCGAGGGCGACCGCTCGCTGTTCGAGCTGTGGCGCGGCTCGGCGCGGATCCGCTGGAGCTGACCCCTGCCCCGGAAACTCCGGACAGGTCCTACTGGGCCCAGGGGGCGGGCTTGCGCTCCAGGAAGGCGCGCATGCCCTGCTGGGCCTCGTCCGAGCCGAACAGTCGGGCGGACAGGGCGACGAGCTCCTCGGCGCCCTGCTCGAAGGAGGCGACGACGGCCGCGTTGGCGAGCCGCTTGGACTCGGCGAGGCCCTGCGGGGAGCCGAGCCGGACGGCGTCCAGCAGGGTCTTGAGGGCGGCGGCAGGGTCGTCGGCGGCCTCGGTGATCAGGCCGATCCGGGCGGCCTCGGCGGCGTCGAAGGTCTCGCCGGTCAGGTAGTAGCGGCTGGCGGCGCGCGGGTCGAGCTTGGGGCGCAGCGGCAGCGAGATGACGGCGGGCGCGAGGCCGAGCCGGACCTCGGTGAAGGCGAAGGTGGACTGCGGTCCGGCGACGGCGAGGTCGCAGGCGCCGAGCAGGCCGAGGCCGCCGGCCCGGACGTGGCCGTCGACCAGGGCGATCACGGGCTTGGGGCAGTCGACGACGGCGCGCTGGATGTCGACCAGTCCGCGCGGCCCGACCGTCGGGTCGTTGCCGGTGGCCTCGGAGAGGTCGGCGCCCGCGCAGAAGACCTTGCCGGTGTGGCCGAGGACGACGGCCCGCACCGCCGGGTCGGCGGCCGCGTCCGCGAGGCCCTGCGCCAGTTCGGCCATCAGCCGGGTGGAGAGGGCGTTGCGGTTGTGCGGGGAGTCGAGCTCCAGCGTGGCGACGGCGTCGGCGGTGGTGATGCGGACGAGGGGTGCTTCGCGGGTCATCGCGGGGGGCCTGCTTTCCGGCTGAGGGTGGGTCGGACGGCTGAGGGGAACCCTTGCACGTCAGGGCCCCGACAATCCAGACCGTCCGACGAAAACCCGTGGTGGCGCCGCCGGCCCGCGACGCGAGGGCCGTACCGCCCGGGCCGCGGCGCAGCGCCGCGGCGCGAGGGCCGCCGGGTCAGGCCGCGGCCGCCGCGCGGCGGGCCCGGCGGACGGCGGGGCCCATCGCGAGGCCGGCCGCCGCGAACAGCGCGGCCAGCAGGGCCCAGCCGAGCAGCCCGTGGGTGATCACCGCCGAGGTGACCAGGACCGGGCCGAGCATGAACGCCGCGGACTGCCCGGTGTTGAACACGCCCTGGTACACGCCGTGCTTGCCCTCCTCGGCGAGGTCGTAGCTGAGCGCCCAGCCGCCGGCCTGGCTGAGCACCTCGCCGAGCGCCTGGAGCGCGATGCCGCCGGCGAGCAGCAGGACGGCCGCCCAGGCGGGGACGCCGGCCGCCAGGCCGAGCAGCAGGCAGGCGCCGGCCACCAGCAGTCCGCCGCGGCCGACGGCGCGGGCGGCCCGGGCGGGTTCCTCGGTGCCGCGGGTGGCGCGGACCTGGAGCATGATCACCAGTGCGGTGTTGACCAGCATCGACCCGGCGACCATGACGCGGGGCGCGTCGGTGTCCCGGACGATCCACAGCGGCACCCCGACCTCGATCATCGCGAACTGCAGGCAGAGCAGGCCGTTGAGGGCGGTGACGGCGAGGAACGGCAGGTTGCGCAGCGCGGGGTTGCGGCCGCCGGCCTGCTCGCGGGCGGCGGTGCCGGCCGCGCGGGGGGTGCCGGGCACGGTCACCGCGTACAGCACGGCGACCGCTGCGAAGGAGAGCGCGTCGGCGAGCAGTGCGGCCTGGTAGGCGGCGCGGGTGTCGGCCTGCAGGACGAGTGCGGCGAGCAGGGTGCCGACCGAGATGCCGACGTTGGTGACCGAGCGCAGGTAGGCGCGGCCCTCGACGCGCTGCTCGGGCGGCAGGACCTCGGCGTACAGCGCGCCGCGGGCCGTGCCGCCGCAGCGGTCGACCACGGTGACCAGGCAGGCCAGCACGGCGAGGGCGGGCAGGCTGTGCACCAGGGTGTAGCAGGCGGTCCCGGCGGCCAGCAGCACGTTGAGGACGATCAGCATCGGCTTGGGTCCGAAGCGGTCGGAGGCCCGCCCGGCGGGGATGCCGGCGAGCACGCCGCAGCCGCCGGCGACGGTCAGCACGACGCCGACCTCGCCGACGCCGAAGCCGAGCACGCGGGTGAAGTACAGCACGCCGAGGGTCATCGACAGGCCGCTGCCGACGGTGTTGACCATGGTGAGCGCGGCGAGCCGGCGGAGCACGGGGTCGCGGTGCAGCAGGCGGTCGCGGAGCCTTCGGCCGGTGGGCGGGGCGGGGTCGGCAAGGGTGGTGGCGGTCATGGGCCGATCAGACCGCGTACGCTCCACCGCGTGGTACTGATTTAGGCCTGGGCTGACGAATGGGGGGTGGAATGCACCGTTTCCGCCTGGGGTTGGGCGATCTGGCGGCGGCGACCTTCGCGTGTTCGCCGTTGCACGAGACGGTGCTGGGTCTGCGGATGTGGACGCATCCGGGGGTGTACGTGCACCAGACCCGGGCGTTCGAGCGGATCCGGCCGGAGTTCGAGCGCTGCGACACCGCGATGCTGCTGGCCCTGGTGGCCGGGAACCGCTTCGTGCCGGACTTCCTGACGCCGCGTCCGCTCTCCCCGTTCCCGGACTTCGCGACCGAGCTGGCGGCCGTCCGCGCCTTCGACCCGGCGCTGCTGCGCGCGGAGCTGGAGCTGACCCACCTGCCGCACGGGCGGGAGCTGCCGCCGCCGCTGGCCCGGGGGCTGGCCGATCCGGCGGCCCTGCTGGCCCGGATCGCCGACGCCCTGGAGGAGTACTTCGAGCGCTGCCTGGCACCGGAGTGGTGGCCGCGCGCCCGGTCGGTGCTGCACGCCGACCTGGTGCACCGCTCCCGGATCCTGGCCGAGCGCGGCGCCTCCGCACTGCTCTCCGACCTGGATCGCCGGCTGTTCTGGGAGGACGGGATCCTGACGCTGCGCCACGACTCCTGGGACGACGACGCGGACATCCTGATCGACGGGCGCGGCCTGGTGTTCGTCCCGACCTGCTTCGCCCGCGGCGCGTGCAGCTCGATCGACCCGCG
Source organism: Kitasatospora sp. NPDC048365 (assembly GCF_043200835.1). Classification (NCBI taxonomy): domain Bacteria; kingdom Bacillati; phylum Actinomycetota; class Actinomycetes; order Kitasatosporales; family Streptomycetaceae; genus Kitasatospora; species Kitasatospora sp. NPDC048365. Next base: position 8,361 of record NZ_JBICYJ010000052.1, on the reverse strand, counting down.
CCGGCTGCCGATGATCAGCTACCCGGCGCGCGGTCTGGCGACCCTGGCCGGGGCGGTCGAGCCGCCGCCGACCCCGCGCGCCCTGGAGCAGCTGATCGGCGCGCCCAAGGCCCGGCTGCTGGCCCTGCTGGCGGAGCCGACCGCGACGGTGGAGCTGGCCCGCCGGCTGGGCGTCACCCCGGGGGCGGTCAGCCAGCACCTGGCGGTGCTCGCCGCGGCCCGGCTGGTCACCCGCGCCCGGCACGGCCGGGTGGTGCTGTACGCCCGCAGCCCGCTCGCCGACCAGCTGCTGCAGTGACCACGGAAGCGGTCGCGGACTGATCGTCAACTTCCGCGTGGTCCAGACCTGTTGACGCGCCGGCGCGGGCGCCCCTACCCTCCAATTGGCTCCCGGCACCCCTGTACGGATCCCCCACACCAGACAGGGAGTACCGATGCACGTCCGGTTCCGTCACCGCGTCCGAGCACGCCTGCTCGCCCTGCTCGGCGCACTCGCCCTGCCGATCGCCCTGCTCGCCGCCACGCCCGCGCACGCCGCGGGCCGGCTCACCGCCACCTTCACCACGGCCGACAACGGCTCCTGGTGGAAGGGCACCTACGTGGTGCGCAACGACAACGCCGCCGCCGTCACGGGGTGGACGATCGAGTTCGACCTGCCCGCCGGCGTCACCGTCGGCAGCAGCTACAACGGGCAGGCCACGGTCAGCGGCCGGCACGTGACCGCCACCAACGCGTACTACAACGGCACCGTGCAGCCCCACGCGACCACCGAGCCGTACAGCTTCTGGTTCGTCGCCACCGGCCCGATCTCCACGCCGACCAACTGCCGGATCAACGGCGACAAGTGCGACGGCACGCCGGACGTGCCGCCGACCGCGCCCGGCACCCCGACGGTGGTCGACACCACCGCCCACTCGATCGCGCTGAGCTGGACCGCGGCCGGCGCCGGGGACAACCCGGTCGCCTCCTACGAGGTGCTGAACGGCTCGACCGTGCTCGGCACCTCGACGACCACCTCGACGGTCCTCACCGGCCTCGCCCCGGCGACCTCGTACACGCTGAGCGTGCGCGCCAAGGACAGCCGCGGCAACACCGGCCCGGCGGGCGGCGCGGTGACCGCCCGGACCGTCGACCCGGCGACCGACACCGTCCCGCCGACCACCCCGGGCAACTTCCGCTCCACCGGGGTGACCAGCACCAGCGTCTCGCTCGCCTGGAACGCCGCCACCGACAACCAGCGGGTCGCCACCTACGAGGTCTACCAGGGCACCACCACCCTGCTGAAGACCGTCACCGGCACCTCGGCCACCATCGACCAGCTCTCCCCGGCCACCACGTACACCTTCACCGTGCGGGCCCGGGACGCCGCCGACAACGGCTCCGCGCTCTCCCCGCCGGTCACCGTCACCACCGGCGACCTGGCCGGGCCGGGCAAGTACACCCGGGTCGGCTACTTCGTGCAGTGGGGCATCTACGGGCGCCAGTACTTCGTGAAGAACCTCGACACCTCGGGCAGCGCCGCCAAGCTCGACGTGATCAACTACGCCTTCGAGAACATCGACCCGGTCAACCTGACCTGCCTGGCCGGCGTCACCAAGGGCACCACCGCCAACCCGCAGGACCCCGACCAGGGCACCGGCGCGGGCGACGCGGACGCCGACTACTCCCGCCCGTTCAGCGCCGCCCAGTCCGTGGACGGGGTCGCCGACGACGGCTGGGCGCCGCTGCGCGGCAACCTCAACCAGCTGAAGAAGCTCAAGGCGAAGTACCCGAACCTCAAGGTCGTGGTCTCGCTCGGCGGTTGGACCTACTCCAAGTACTTCTCGGACGCCGCCGCCACCGACGCCTCCCGCAAGAAGCTGGTCTCCTCCTGCATCGACATCTGGATCAAGGGCAACCTGCCGCTCTACAACGGCGCCGGCGGGCCCGGCACGGCCGCGGGCATCTTCGACGGCATCGACCTCGACTGGGAGTGGCCCGGCTCCCCCGACGGCCACGCCGGCAACCACTGGAACGCCGCCGACAAGGACAACCTGACCAAGCTGCTCGCCGAGTTCCGCACCCAGCTGGACGCCCTCGGCGGCTCGCACAAGCTGCTCACCGCCTTCACCCCGGCCGACCCCGCCAAGATCGCCCAGGGCTGGGACCTCTCGAAGATCTTCCAGTACCTGGACATCGCCAACGTGCAGGGCTACGACTTCCACGGCGCGGGCAGCGACAACTCCTGGGAGCCGAACCGGGCCGGCCACCAGGCCAACCTCTACGCCGACACCCAGGACCCGTACAACTTCCACTTCTCGGTGGACGCCGCGGTCCAGGCCTACCTCGGCGCCGGGGTCAACCCGCGCAAGCTCACCATCGGCTTCCCGTTCTACGGGCGCGGCTGGCAGGGCGTCACCGACGGTGGCGTGCACGGCGAGTGGCAGGCCGCGACCGGCGCGGCGCCCGGCCAGTTCGCCGAGGAGGCCGGGACGCGCGGCTACAACAACCTGATCACGAGCGTCCCGAACCTGACCGTCTACCACGACACCCAGTCGGTCTCCACCTACGCCTACACCGGCGCCGGCGGCCAGTGGTGGACCTTCGACGACACCTGGTCGATCGGCCAGAAGACCGCCTGGCTGAAGTCGAAGAACCTGCTGGGCGCGATGATCTGGGAGATGTCCGGCGACACCCCGTCCGGCACCCTGATCAACGCCCTGGACACCGGCCTCAAGTAGGCCCCGCCGCGGGCTACCGGCCGGCCACCGCCGCCAGGCGCCTGGCCGCCCGGTAGTCCCGGATGATCTGCGCGAACGTGGTGTGGCCCTGCGTGGTCCGGGCGAACGCCCGCCACGCCGGGTCCACCAGGCACACCGCCGCGTGGAACAGGTGCGGCCGCTTCTCGAACGCGCCCAGCATCAGCTTGCCCGCGCGCATCTCCACGCCCAGGCCCGCCTTGATCGCGAACGCGTAGTTCAGCGCCTGCCGGCGCACGTCCGCCGCGCCGCCCGCCTCCGCGACCCTCACCGCCCACTCGCCGGCCAGCCGGCCCGAGCGCAGCGCGTACGAGATGCCCTCGCGGGTCCACGGCTCCAGCAGGCCCGCCGCGTCACCGGCCACCAGCACCCGGCCGCGCGACAGCGGCGAGTCCTCCGCCCGGCAGCGCGTCAGGTGCCCGGACTCCACCAGCGGCGTGAAGCCGGACAGGCCCAGGCGCCGGATGTAGTCCTGCAGGTACTTCTTGGTCGCCTCGCCGTCGCCGCGCGCCGAGATCACCCCGACCGTCAGCGTCCCGGACTCCGTCTTCGGGAACACCCAGCCGTAACTGCCCGGCAGCGGGCCCCAGTCCAGGTGGATGGTGCCCGCCCAGTGCCGCACCACCGACTCCGGCACCGGGATCTCCGCCTCCAGACCGAGGTCGATCTGGTCGAAGGTCACCCCCACGTGCCGGCCGATCCGGCTCGCCGAACCGTCCGCACCGACCACCGCGCGCGCCTCGATCCGCCGGCCGTCCGCCGTGGTCACCACGACCGTGCGGGTGTCGCCGCCCTGCTGCTCCACGCCGCTCACCGTCACACCGGTCGCCAGCACGGCGCCGGCCTGCTCGGCGGACTGCACCAGGCGCAGGTCGAACTCGTCCCGGTTGACCAGCCCGAACAGCATCCGCTTCGAGCGCCGGGTCCGGGAGAACCGGCCGTTCAGCGCGAACGTCACGTTGTGGATCCGGTCCTGCAGCGGGAGCTTGAAGTCCTCCGGCAGGGTGTCCCGGGACGGGCCGATGATGCCGCCGCCGCAGGTCTTGTACCGGGGGTGCTCGGCCTTGTCGAGCAGCAGGACCCGCCGGCCCTGCCGGGCGGCGGCGTACGCGGCCGAGGAACCGGCCGGGCCGGCCCCCACCACGACCACGTCCCAGACGCCGTCGAGCAGGTCCGACCCGTCGTTCTCGCTGGAGCCGAGCGGATCGCGGTCGAGGGAGCTACCGGAGTCAGTCACCCTCGCATCCTAGTCAACCCGCCCCCGCCCACCGCCACACACATGGCCGATCGGCCCCCGGCCGACCGACCGGTGCCCGTCTTCCGGCCCGCGCCGACCGCCTAGGATCCGGACGTACCCGTTCGAAACCCTTTCGGAGTCCTGATGACCCACCAGCAGCTGGCCGACGCCGTCCGATCGCTGATGCCGCGCGCCAAGAGCGACCTCGCGGAACTGGTCGCCTTCCCGTCCGTCGCCGACCCCCGGGTGTTCCCCGTCGAGGAGTGCCGCAAGGCCGCCCGGTGGGTCGCCGACGCCTTCGCCGCCGAGGGCCTGACCGGCGTGCGGCTCCTGGACACCCCCGACGGCAGCCAGGCCGTCTACGCCGAACTCCCCGGCCCCGAGGGCGCGCCGACCGTCCTGCTGTACTCCCACTACGACGTCCAGCCGCCGCTGGAGGAGTCCGCCTGGGACAGCCCCGCCTTCGAACTGACGGAACGTGACGGCCGCTGGTACGGGCGCGGCGCCGCCGACTGCAAGGGCAACATCCTGATGCACCTCACCGCCCTGCGGGCGCTGCGCGAGGTGGACGGCGGCCTCCCGGTCGGCCTCAAGGTCGTCGTCGAGGGCTCCGAGGAGCAGGGCACCGGCGGCCTGGAGCGCTACGCCGAGGCGCACCCCGACCTGCTCGCCGCCGACGCCATCGTGATCGGCGACACCGGCAACGTCGCCCTCGGCGTCCCCAGCGTCACCGCGACCCTGCGCGGCATGACCGTCGTCGAGGTCTCGATCGCGACCCTGGCCGGCAACCTGCACTCCGGCGCCTTCGGCGGCGCCGCCCCGGACGCCCTGCAGGCGATGATCCAGGTGCTGGCCGGCCTGCACGACCGCAACGGCGACGTCGCCGTCACCGGTCTCGCCGCCGACCAGGTCTGGGACGGCCACCAGTACGACGAGCAGCAGTTCCGCTCCGACGCCGAGGTGCTGGACGGCGTCGCCCTCACCGGTACCGGCACGGTCTCCGACCGGCTCTGCGCCCGCCCGTCCGTGACCGTGCTCGGCATCGACGCCCCCGGCGTGATCGGCGCCTCCAACTCCGTCCAGGCGAGCGCCAAGGCCCTGGTCAGCCTGCGGGTCCCGCCGGGCACCGACCTCAAGGCCGCCCAGCACGCCCTGATCAGCCACCTGGAGGCGGCCGTCCCGTGGGGCGCGCACGCCGAGGTCAGGCTGGTCTCCGGCGGCGAGTCCTTCCGCGCCGAGCTCACCGGCCCCGCCTACGAGGCGATGGGCGCGGCGATGCTCGCGGCCTTCGGCAAGCCGATGACCGCGACCGGCGAGGGCGGCTCGATCCCGCTCTGCAACACCCTGCGGACCCTCTACCCCGCGGCGGAGATCATCCTGATCGGCGTCGAGGAGCCCACCGCGCGGATCCACGCCGTCAACGAGAGCGTCGACCCGGTGGAGCTGGAGCTGATGGCCCTCACCGAGGCGATCTTCCTGCGCACCTACGCCTCCTACCGCGGCTGACCGCGGCCCCGGGCGGGGTCGCCCCCGCCCGGGCGCCCGTCACCCGCGCCCCGCGGGCACCCCCGCCTCCAGGTAGCGCAGTTCGCCCAGCTCCCTGGCCCCCAGCGCCGCGGCCAGCCGCCGGAACCGTCCGGGCGGCAGCAGCGTGGCCGCCTCGTCCAGGGTGACGAACCGCCAGCCGCGCAGCTCGTCCGCGGGCAGCCGCAGCCGCCCGACCGCCCCGGAGCCGAGCCGCCCGCCGTCGTACACCAGCCGCAGGCCGCCCCGGCCGGGCCCGGTGCCCGGCTCCCAGTCGACCGTCAGCAGCCGCAGCGAGCCCGGCTCCAGGTAGAGGCCCAGCTCCTCCGCGGCCTCCCGCACCGCCGCGTCGGTGGGCGCCTCGCCGCGTTCCACCACCCCGCCCGGGAACTCCCAGAACGGCTTGTACACCGGGTCGACCAGCAGCACCCGGTCCCGCTCGTCGAAGAGCAGCACCGCCGCCGCGACGGTGTCGCCCAGCCCGTCGTGGCTGCGCACGATCGGGCACCGGGCCCGGCCCTCGCTCAGCAGCTCCGCGATCCGCTGCGCGGTCTGACGCGGTGTCGCGCCGTCGACGTCCAGCAGTTGCGCGTCCCGGACGAGCCACCGCCGGGCCGCCCGGTAGTCGGCCAGGTGCTCGGCCCCGCGCTCCTGCAGGATCGTTTCAGCAGCGTCCAGCACGAAGTGGTGCACCGCCAGGCCGCGGGACGCCAGCGATCCGAAGATCTCGTCCCGGTGGTCCTCGCGCAGCAGCGTCATCGGCACCACCAGCGGCCCCGGCACCTCCCCGAGCAGCGCGGCCGCCACCTCGGGCACCAGCCGCCGCCACGCCGCCACGTCCCGCACGTCCGCGGCCGGCTCCAGCCGGTCGGCCGGCAGCAGCCGACGCAGCCCGGCCCCGACCAGTTCGGGATCGAAGAGCAGGCTCCCGGGCAGCAGTTCCACCAGCTCACGGCAGGCTCTGGTCTTGCCCGTCCCGAATGCCCCGTTGACCCAGACGATCACAGCTTCCCCTGCCCTCGGCTCGCCCCGACGGCACTCCCGCCGGGCGGCTGAGGCCGTACCCGGCCCCCACGCCACCGGAGGTGGTACCCGCGGCGGGCCGGTCCCCATACCTGCGGCCGTGCCGGGCGGCCGCCGGACCGTCGCCCGTCGGCCGCCCGGCACATGCCACCGGCCAAAGCCCCGCCGCCCGGGTCACCCCAGGTCGAGCAGCTGCTTCTTCAGCACCTTGCCCATCGCGTTGCGCGGCAGCTCGGGGACCAGCACCACCCGGCGCGGCCGCTTGTGCACCGAGAGCCGCTCGGCCACGAACGCGGTCAGCTCCTCGCCGCTCACCGGCCCGTCCGGGATCACGTACGCCACCACGGTCTGCCCGAGGTCCGCGTCGGGCGCGCCGACCACCGCCGCGTCGGCCACCGCCGGGTGGTCGCGCAGCGCGGCCTCCACCTCGCCGGCGCCGATCCGGTAGCCGCCGCTCTTGATCAGGTCCACCGAGGCCCGGCCGACGATCCGGTGGAAGCCGTCGGCGCCGATCACCGCCACGTCGCCCGTCCGGAACCAGCCGTCGGCCGTCCAGGCCTCCGCCGAGGCCTCCGGCCGGTTCAGGTACCCGCGGAACAGCGTCGGGCCGCCGACCTGCAGCTCCCCGACCGACTCGCCGTCCGCGGGCAGCGCTCCGCCGTCCTCCCCCACCAGCCGGGTGCGCACCCCCGCCACCGGCACGCCGACGCTGCCCGGCCGGCGCTCGCCGTCCGCCCGCGTCGACACCGTGATCAGGGTCTCGGTCATCCCGTACCGCTCGATCGGGGCGTGCCCGGTGAGCGCCGCCAGCCGCTCGAACACCGGCACCGGCAGCGGCGCGCTGCCCGACACCAGCAGCCGCGCGGAGGCCAGTTCCCGCGCCGCGTCCTCGTCCGCCGCCAGCCGGGACCACACCGTCGGCACCCCGAAGTACAGGCTGCCGCGCGCGGCCGCGTACCCGCCGGGGGTCGGCCGGCCGGTGTGCACCAGGCGGCTGCCGGTGCGCAGCGCGCCCAGCACGCCGAGCACCAGGCCGTGCACGTGGAACAGCGGCAGGCCGTGCACCAGGGTGTCCTCGGCGGTCCACCGCCAGGCCTCGGCGAGCGCGTCCAGGTCGGCCGCGACCGCGCCGTACGGGATCACCGCGCCCTTCGGCGCGCCCGTCGTGCCCGAGGTGTACAGCACGAACGCGGTCGCGTCCGCGTCCGGCTCCCCCTCGGGCCGCGCCGCCCGCGCCGCCGGGTCCACCGGCAGCACCTCGATGTCCTCGGCCGTCTCCCCGACCGGCGCGGCCAGCAGCGTCGCGCCGGAGTCGCGCAGGATGTGCGCCCGCTCCTTGGGGCCGGAGTCCGGCGGCAGCGGCACCACGGGGACGCCCGCCAGCAGGCCGCCGACCACCGCGACCACCGTCTCCACCGACGGCCGGGCCAGCACCGCGAGCGCCGGCGCCCCCGCCGCCCGCCGCGCCACCACCGAGGCGGCGCCCAGCAGTTCCTCCCACGACATCCGCCGCCCGTCGACCACCAGCGCGTCGCCCCGGTCGCCGTACCCGCCCTCAAGTGCCGTCAGCAGTCCCATGCCGCCAGACTCTACGCACCGGCTCGCACCCCGCTCGGCCGCGACCCGCTCGCCCCGTATCGGGGAACGCCGGAGGGCGCGGTCCCCCTCACCGGGAACCGCGCCCTCCGCCGCTCACTGCACTGCTCAGCCCTTGCGGGCCTTGACCTCGCCCGTCAGCTGGGGGAGGACGGTGAAGAGGTCGCCGACGATGCCGTAGTCGACGAGGTCGAAGATGGGGGCTTCGGGGTCCTTGTTGACGGCGACGATGGTCTTGGAGGT
>NZ_JBICYJ010000051.1:0-57193 GCF_043200835.1 Kitasatospora sp. NPDC048365 | reverse complement strand
GGGGTGCCCCGCCCCGCGCGGGGGGGGGGGCGGGCCGCGGGGGGGGGGGGGGCGCCCCCCGCCGGGGGGGGGGCCCCCCCCGGGGGCCCCCCCGGGGCCCCCCCGGGCCCCCCCACGGCGGGCGGTGCGGATCAGGCGCCGGCGGCCACGGCGGTCAGCCAGGCGTTCCAGTCGGCCTCGTAGTCCAGCGAGGTGAGCAGGGTGCGCGCGGCGGCCCAGTTCCCGCTGCGGTAGTGGCCGAGCACGGCGGCGATGTCGGCCGGGTGCTTCTCGATCATGTAACGGGCGGCCAGGTAGCCCCAGTTGTAGGTGCGGTTGGTGTCGGTGTTGGCGTACGTGGTGTCGAACAGCGTGCGCAGCGCGTAGGTGTGCTTGCCGGCCTCGGCCACCGCGTTGGCGTAGGTGACGCCGCGGTAGGAGTAGGAGACGTACTCGGCGACGCCCTCGCCCCACCAGACGGTCGGCGTGCTCTGACTGGCGTTGAAGTCGCCGTACAGGTCGAAGCGGCCGTCGAGGTAGTGGGTGTACTCGTGATTGAGGTTCCAGATCTGCCAGCCGGGGCTGACGTCGGTGCGCTCGTAGCAGATGAACCGCGGCTGGTTGCCGGCCTGCGAGGGGTCGCCCTCCAGGTACATGCCGCCGTTGTTGGTGTCGATGCCGTAGATCTTCCCGGCGTACGCCTTGTAGTCGGCGCTGGAGTTGAAGACGTCGACCTCGAGGGTGGTGTTGAGGTCGCCGGCGACCGGGCCGGGGTCGTGGACGATGCCGTGGAAGTACGCGTCCTGGTTGGCGAGGCTGGTGCAGGTGGCGGTGAGCTGCGCGGAGGTCATCTCCTGCGCCCGGATCCGCAGCGACGGGCTGCAGGTGTAGGTGATCGGCAGGATGCGCGATTCGAGCCGGCTGCCGCCGGTGGGGGCGGCGGCGCCGGGGGCGCCCTTGGCGGTGCCGTGGGCGGGGCGCTGGCCGGAGTCCTTGAGGGCGGACTGCTCCGAGGTCGGTGACGGCGTGGCGGCGGCCTGGGCGACGGGGAGCAGGGGGGTCGCGACGGCGGCTATCAGCAAGGTCGTGGCGAGGGCACGCAAGAGTCACTCCTGGGGGAGGGAGCGGAGGGGTGTCCGTCGGTGACGGCTTGCGAAGTAAAATGGCACACGTCACATGGCTTTTCAATGCCGCGCGCAGAACGACCTGGTGCTGTGACCGCACAGGTACACCGGGTTGGCGCCGGCGAACCGACAGCCGGTCAGGGTTCGCAGACTCGCGGACCAGGAGGGCCGGCAGTGACAACGGATCGTGCGTCGGGGTGGCGCGAGCACGGTGCGCTACCGGGGGCGATGATGCTGCCGGCCACGGCCGGCGGCAACCGGGTCCCGGTGATCGCCCAGCTGGTGCAGGCGGACGGGGACACCGTGCGGGACGTGATCCACCGGTTCAACAACATCGGCCTGGCCTGCCTGGGACCCTCAATGGGCGGGAGGCCGTCCCCGTCTGCTCAGTCCTGACGACGAGGACTTCGTCGTGGCGACGGCCACCACCCGCCCCACCAGGCTCGGGCAGCCCTTCACCCGCTGGTCCATCCGCAAACTGCTCGCCTACCTGCGCCGGGTCCACGGCCGGGTGATCCGCATCGGCCGTGAGGCCCTGGGCCGCCTGCTCGGCCGACGCGGCGTCACCTTCCAGCGCACCAAGACCTGGAAGGAGTCCAGCGACCCCGACTACGACGCCGAACCCGACCGCATCGAGCATGTCCTGGACCGCTTTCCCGACCGAACATTCGCGTTCGACGAGTTCGGGCCGTTCGGCATCCGCCCGATTGCAGGGCCATGCCGGGCAGTTGCTGCTCGGTCGGCGACGACACCCTGTGGGCGCCAACAGGCGTCGCAAGGAAACGGCGAACACCCTGGCCGCGCTCAGGTCGATCCGGGCCGCTCGCCCGGACGGCGCCCCGGTCCACGTGATCCTGGACAACCTCGGACGTACTCCTCATGCGTCTCGGGAGCTCGCCCACCGAGTTCGTCACGTTCCCATGCCGCCACTGCGGCCTCGGCTGCAGCCCTGGGCAGTCGCATCGTGACCCGACCGACCTGGGCGTCGACGCGCTCCCCGATCGCTGGCAGCACCTTCGCGTCTTCCCGATATCGGACGTATTGCTCATGATCCACCACGAGGCGAGGCTGCTCAGGGCCACCGCATCTGTCTCCGCCGTTCACCCGGCGGACCTGTGCGGTCACAGCTCTCCGACCCCGGGCAGCCGGTCCAGATCGGCCGCAGAGCTATGTCAGGAAGCACCACCCCAAGCTGTCGGAGGCCCGGAACGCCGCCCACCTCGCCCGGACGGACAAGTCCTATGAGATTGTCCAGAGGTACATGAACATGCATGGATGGAACGGGAGCGTGAAGAGGACATGATCTATCGCGCACTCGACTACCAGCTGACCTGCAGCAAGTGCGGCCATGACGTGACGGGCTCGCGGGGCCAGCAGATCGTGGCCGAGAAGTTCGGCTGGTTCGACGAATGGCAGTGCGAGAACTGCGGTCTGGTCAGTTGCGACTACGGCGACGGGCCCGGGCCGGAGGACGTCAGGCAAGGACTGCTGGCGGAGTTCGGAGGATTCCGGCCCCGGCTCGTGGAAGGCCGGGACGGGACCGTCGCGGCGGCCCGCCACCTGCGGGAGATCCTCGACCACAGCCCGGCCGAGGCGATCGGCAGGCTGAAGGCGGCGAAGGCCGGGGAACCCCTCGGAACCGCCGTCGAAGTCGAAGCCCTCGTGCAGGCACTTCGCCGGGGCGGATACGCCTACGAGACGGTCGCCGCCGGGCCGGAGGACTGAGCAACCGGATCCGCCCCTCAGAGCGCCCGGTTGGCGAAGCGAGCGGCCGGCCGGGATGTCCACGTCGCGCACAGCGCGCGGGCGGACACGATGTCGTCGTCGAGTCCGGTCTGCCAACGCCCGTTCGTGGCCTACGAGATCGACCCCTGGCCGATGGCGTGTCATATCGTTGCCCACCAACCGTGCTGATAGATGCGTAGTCGGAGCCGCCACCAAGCGCTGTCCACAGCCCGCATGCGCAACGGTTCCGCTGTCACATCGAGGCCCAGGGGAGGGGAACCAGCGTGCCGCGCACGGCAGCACCGCAGGACCGAAGCAGGCCCCTGCCACCAACTACCGAGCCGGCAACCCGACGGGAAACCGCGCTCTGCAGCGCAGCGGTGGACGGCACCGGGCGGGAGAACGTCGCCCCGGATGGCCTCCTCACGCCAGGGAAGTACGCCTGGTCCTTCTGGTCGGAACGAGCAGTCCCGCCTGGAAGCCGGTATGCGACGCCGCTTTGGCGCGCCTGTCCTGGCGATCATGCGACTGTTGCCTGGTCGGATCGTTCTCCTGGGTGTGGGGCGGGGTGAACGCGGGGATCTGTCGGACGCAGGGGGAACGGCTGCGGCCGTTTCTGCCGGTGAGCAACGGTCGGTGCGGGCGGTGGTGCGATCACCGCCAGGCGATTGACGGGATTCTTCACGGGGTTCGGACCGGGGTGCACTGACGCGATCTGCCGGAGCGGTTCGGGCCGCGGAAGACGGTTTACGAGCGCCATCGGCTGTGGAAACGCAACACCGTGGAGAGGGCCATCAGCAAGCTCAAGAACTCCCGCGCTGTCGGGACCCGTTACGGCAAGCGCAGCTACGTCTTCCTCGGCACCGTCACTGCTCCAGCTGTTGTCATCTGGCTTCGCGCATGATGGGCGAGTAACGGCTCCAAGATCTGCCGTCGATCACCTGCGCTCTCGCGACAGCGGTCGCCCCGCGCTATGCGGGGCGACGAAGGGGATCGATCTCAGCCAGGAGTTCGTGCAGCTGACGAGCCCCCTGGGCAACGCGGTCGTCAGCGTCCTGCGACAGCTCCTCACACAAGCGGATCGCGTTGTCCCGGTCGTGGGAGAAGATGCTGAAGACGTCCACGACTGCGGTGTGGATCCAATCCCCGTGATTCGGGTCGGCGACTGCCAGTGCGGATGCGACTATCGTCAGTCCAACCCTGCCCTTTCGCCGAAGCAGTGCTTCCACGGTCACTCTGGCCACGAAGGTGTCACCAGGGTCGAGCACGAGCTTCAGTAGCGGCCCGAAGGCCTCCTGCATCTCGGCAAACCCTGCCAGGCCGTGGCCGGCATCCGCGCGGTCACGGTAGTCGTGACTTCGCCCGAGTTCGCCGAGCGCCACTACAGCGGCATGCCGCAACTCCCTGTCCACCTGCCTGCCCACCCCTCCCGCGACTTCCCGGCAAAGTACCACCGAGGTGCCCTACGGATCATCGCCAGGACAGCTCCTGGCCGGCACCAGCTCGGGCCTGCCGCGTCGGGTGGTCTTCCTGGTGCCCGACCCGTTGCGCGCCACCTACCTGCGTCGTCTGGTCACCCGGCAGCCAGGAGACCAGCAGTTGTTCACGGTGGGGATGCTCGACCACGTGGTGGACGTTCTCCTCGCCACGTAGCCGCCCCATCTACAACGGCCGACATCCGGTTATGAAGGCGCCGAATGCTTAATCAGGTAGTCGATCGCGGACCGCAGGCGAGTGACATCGTCCTCGAAATGGCCGAGTGCCAGATTGCACTTATGGCAAAGGAGTTCTCGAACGGCCCCAGTCTTGTGGTTGTGATCCACCACCGGCTTGCGGTCGTGCTCCTCCGGGTCAAATTCCACTGCGCAGATCGCGCACTTCAGACTCTGCTCGGCGAGCATCCGCTCGAAGTCCTCGATTGTCAGTCCGTACAGGACACGAAGCCATCGCTTGCGCTCCTTCAAGGCGAAACACGGCTTGCAGACGCGCGTCTCTCCGTTGAAGTAAAACCCCGTCTCCCCATACACGTGACCGTTGCTGCACTCGAGAACCTCCTCCCTCGGTTTGCGACGCTGCCACTCCGTGGTGGCGGGGTCGATTCCTTTGGCGCGCATCTTGGATTCAGCGTTGCAGCGACGGCACGACCAACGTCCCTTGGGGTCAATGTGGAGCGTCTCTTCCGTCCAGAGATGGCCGTTGGCGCAGTTTTCCTCTGCGTCAGGACGCGGAGCTGGACCGACCTGACCAGTCTGGGCCGGCTCGTCATTCGGGTCGGCGAATGGCGGCTTGGCGCTGAGATGATCCGAGGCCAGACACAGATTTTTGCCGCAGGAGCGCTTTACGTGCTGCCCCTTGCGAAGGGTTACGCCGTAGTCCTGTTCAAACAACCATCGGTGCAGGAGAATCTGGCGATTGATGCCCTGAGACTCCCACAACTCGCGGTCCGAGGTCTGGGGATTGCCTTCTTTGCTGGTAGTTCCTTCCCAAACCAGGCAGTCACCCTCCCATCGGCACTGAGATTCGACCCATTCGACCGTCAGGACGGTAGGGGCCTTTTCCTTGTACTCGGGTGTGCCGTACCTGGCTTCGCGCCGGTAGCACGGCTGGCACAGCTTATTTCGCAGCGGCCGGTACTCTTTCCCGCAGTTCGAGCAGATCGAGGGCGCCTTAGCGGGTATGAAGTTTTCCACGGCTGGCCAAGTTATACCTCGCGGCATTTGCCGCGCAAACGCGCAGGTGTGCCGCCCGGGCCCTTACCAGGGGCAGGCATGCAGGCGCCGACGCACCGAAAAACCCTTACGCCTCGACCTGTGGTTCGGGCTACGCGTCGGCCTACGTCGTGTAGCCCCCAGCAAGCCTATGACCTGTGAAGAGGCTTGGTTTTGCCGCGGACCTCCTGTTACCTCCGCGGTGATCGTCAGCCAGTCGTCGCCCAGAGCTCGTCTTCAAAGACCTCGGCAGGAACCGGGACAGCACCTCCACTCCACATCCGAGAGCTCATGACGACGTATCACGCCGAACATGATCTCCCATCACTTGATCACCTTTGAAGACGATCTCCAGGGCAGCGGCCGGCGGGGGACGGAGAGGCGGCGGACCAGGTCGGCCTCGGCGCGTTCGGCCGCCGGGTCGTGCCAGAAGTCGACCGGTACGCCGCGGATCCGGCGGCCGCGCGGGTCGAGGACCTGCCCGGCCAGCTTGAGCGGCCACAGGGTCACCGCCCGGTCGGTGACGGTGAGTTCGGGGAAGCGGGCGTACAGGCGGGCCTCGAAGGCGGGGATGTCCTGCACCGAGCGCAGCCAGACGGTCAGCAGCAGGTTGTGCGGCCCGGAGAGGGTGGCGCACAGCCGGGTCTCGCGCTGGGTCGGCAGCTGCGCGGTGATCCGGGCGGCCGCGTCCGGCGGCGCGACGCCCCACAGGGTCACCGAGACCGGCCAGCCGGACAGCGAGCGGGCCACCTCGCACCGGTACACCAGCGCCTCCTCCCGCTGGTAGCGCTCCAGCCGGCGGCGGACCGTGCTGGGGCTGACGCCGGCCCGCTCGGCGAGGTCCGCGGCGGGCATCCGGCAGTCCTCGGCGAGCAGCGAGAACAGCCGCAGGTCGAGCGGGTCGGCGGAGGACAGGCCCCGGCCGATCCCCGAACCGCCGCCCGGCGCGGTCTCGTCGAGGACGTCCCGGCCGCCCGGGGCGAGCCGGTCGAGTCGCCAGCGGCTGCCGACCGCGTGCACGGCGGAGGCGACCTGGGAGCGGGTCGCGGCGACGCCGGGCAGCGCCTCCAGCCGCAGACCGAGGTACCGGGCGAGCGCCGCCTGGTCGGGGAAGACCGCGGTGAGCACCAGGTCCCGGGAGCCGGTGACGTGGTCGACGGTGATCAGGTGCGGGTCGTCCACGATCGCGGCGGCCACCTCGTGCAGCGCGCCCGCCACGCAGTCCACCTCGATCACCGCGACCAGCGGCGGCGTCGGCCCGATGCCGGCCGGGTGGCAGCTCAGCCAGGCGTGCCCGGCCCCGGTCAGGCGGCGCCAGCGCCGGGCGGCCGTGGTGGCGTCCGCACCGATCGCCGCGCCGATCCGCTCCCAGCGGGCGCGCGGCGCGGTCTGCAGCGCGGTGACCAGCTGGTGGTCCAGCTCGTCGAGAGCCTCGCCGGTGGTTTCCGGCACCTGGTAGGCCATGGCTGACGCTTTCCTGCGGATCGGCGGGAACGGTGGTGCGGATCGCCACGATAGCGCGCATGTCCCTGCTGACCGACGCCCACGCCCTCGCCCCCGTCCTCACCGAGCTGCGGCACGCCCTGCACCGCGAACCCGAACTCGGCCTCGACCTCCCGCTCACCCAGGCCAGGGTGCTCGCCGCCCTCGACGGGCTCGGCCTGGAGATCACCACCGGCCGGGCGCTCAGCTCGGTCACCGCCGTGCTGCGCGGCGGACGGCCCGGCCCGGCCGTCCTGCTGCGCGGCGACATGGACGCGCTGCCCGTCCAGGAGGACACCGGCGTCCCGTATGCCTCGGCACTGGCCGGGCGGATGCACGCCTGCGGCCACGACCTGCACACCGCCGGCCTGGTCGGCGCCGCGCACCTGCTGGCGGCCCGCCGCGCGGAGCTCGCCGGCGACGTGGTGCTGATGTTCCAGCCCGGCGAGGAGGGCCAGGGCGGCGCCCGGATCATGATCGAGGAGGGGGTGCTGGACGCGGCCGGTGAGCGGGTGGTCGCCGCGTACGCGCTGCACGTGGTGGCCCGGGACGCGCCGACCGGCTTCGCGGCCACCCGGCCCGGGCCGATGCTCGCCGCCTCCGACACCGTCCACGTGACCCTGCGCGGCGCCGGCGGCCACGGCTCCTCCCCGCACTCCGCCACCGACCCGGTCCCCGCGCTGTGCGCCACCGTCACCGCCCTGCAGACCCTGGTCACCCGGGAGGTCGACGTCTTCGACCCGGCCGTGGTCACCGTCGGCCGGATCGAGGCCGGCACCGCACCCAACGTCATCCCCGACACCGCCCGACTGTCCGCCACCGTACGGACCTTCTCCGACGCCGCGCGCACGGCCGTCCGGGCCTCCTTCGAGCGGACCGTGCACGGCACCGCCGCCGCGCACGGCGTCACCGCCGAGATCGAGTACGTCCACCAGTACCCGCCGACCGTCAACCACCCCGGCGAGGCCGCGTTCGCCCTCGACACCGGCCGCGAGGTCCTCGGCGCCGACCGGGTCTTCCCGCTGCCCACGCCGATGGCCGGCTCCGAGGACTTCTCCTTCGTCCTGCGCGAGGTGCCCGGCGCCTACCTCGGACTCGGCGCCTGCCCACCCGGCACCGACCCCGCCACCGCGCCGATGAACCACTCCGCCCAGGCCGTCTACGACGACGGCGCGCTCCCGTACGCGGCCGCGCTGCTCGCCGGCCTCGCCCTGCGCCGCCTCGCCCCAGCCGCTGCCACTGACGCTGCCGCCCTTGGCGATGCCGCCACCGGACAGGAGCGACCGTGACCCGCACCCCCGAGGCCTCCGCGGGAGCCGCCGTCGGCGCCCTGGTCTTCTTCGAACTCACCAGTGGCTTCCTGCAGATCGGCATCACCCCGCTGCTGCCCGAACTCACCGCCCACCTCGGCATCGACGCCGCCGACGCCAGCTGGATCATCTCCGTCCAGCTGCTCGCCGCCGCCGTCTGCGTCCCGCTGCTCGGCCGGCTCGGCGACCTGTACGGCCACCGGCGCGTGCTGCGCGCCGCCCTCGCCCTGATCGCCGTCGGCAGCCTGGTCGTCGCCCTCGCCGACAGCCTGCCGGTGCTGCTCGCCGGACGGCTGCTGCAGGGACCGATCGCCGCCCTGCTGCCGCTGGAGATGGCCCTGGCCCGCGACCGGCTGCCGGTCGCCGGCGCCCGCCGCGCGATCGCCCGGCTGGTCGGCTCGCTCGCGCTCGGCACGCTGCTCGGCGGCGTCTCCACCGGGCTGATCCACTCCGCCACCGGCTCGCTGCGGCTCACCCTGCTGGTCCCCGCGCTGCTCGCCGCCGCGTGCGTCACCGTGGCGTTCCTGGCCGTCCCCGAGTCCTCGCGGCGGGCGGGCGGACGGGTCGACTGGCCGGGCGTCGCCCTGCTCGGCGCGGCCGTCACCGCGCTGCTCGCCGGCGTCGGCGGTGCGAAGGACGGCGCCTGGGGGAGCGCCGCGGTGATCGGCCCGCTGCTGGCCGGCGGGCTGCTGCTGGCGGGCTGGGCGGCGGTCGAACTGCGCACCGCCGAACCGCTGGTGGACCTGCGGGCGATGGCCGGCCGGGACGTCGCGCCGGTCTACCTGGCCGCCCTGCCGTTCGGCGTCTTCTACTTCGGCAGCCAGGCCCCCAACGCCACCTTCCTCGCCGCCGACCCGGCCACCACCGGCTACGGCTTCGCGCTGTCCGCGCTCGCCATCGCCCTGGTCTCGCTGCCCGGCCACCTGGCCGCCGTCCTCGGCTCCTTCGCCACCGCCGCCGTCGCCGCCCGGATCGGCTACCGGACCACCCTGCTCGCCGCGTTCGCCATGGTGGCCGCCGCCTTCCTCCAGTTCGCGCTGGTGCACGACGCCGTCTGGCAGTTCGCCGCCGGATCCGTCCTGCTCGGCCTCGGCGTGGGCCTGTCGCTGGGCGCCATGCCCACCGTGATCGTCGAAGCCTCCGACCCGACCCGGACCGGCGTCGCCGCCGCGCTCTACAACAACGTCAAGACCCTCGGAGGTGCCGTCGCGGGCGGTGCCTTCGCCGCGCTCCTCGGCTCCTTCGTCCGGCCCGCCACCGGACAGCCCGACGAGGCCGGCTACCGGGCGGTCTGGCTGGTCGGCGCCCTGTGCGCGCTCCTCGCCGTCGCCCTGGTCGCCGCCACCCGGCGGCGCACGGCCGGCCCCGCCGGACCGACCGCCACCCCCGCCGGACCGACCGCCACCCCCGCCGGTCTGCCCGCCGAACGAGTGGACTCGCCAGGAAGCGAGGCGCGGCACGGGCTCTGACGCGGCGTCCGGTGGCGATGCTGGCCGTCCGAACCCGTGATCCGGAAGAGACGGAAACCCGACGTGCGCCGTACCCACCGCAGGCTGTTCGCCACGGCGATGCTGGTCGCCTCCGTTCTGGCCCCGGCCACCGTCGGCCCCGCCGCGACGGTCCACGCCGCCGGTGCCCTGCGGCCCGTCCAGGCCGACTGCCGGCCCGGCGGGCCCGGCAGTCTCGGCCCCGAGCTCGACGCCGAGCTGGACGGCACCATCGAGCAGGTCCGCACCCAGGCGGGCGTCCCCGGCCTCGTCGTCGGCATCTGGATGCCCGGCAAGGGCTGCTACGTCCGCGCCACCGGCGTCGCCGACAAGGCCACCGGCGCCCCGATGACCACCGACCAGTACGTGCGGATCGGCAGCGAGACCAAGACCTTCACCGTCACCGCGCTCCTCGAACTCGTCGACGACCACCTCATCGGCCTCGACGACCCGATCGCCAAGTACATCGACGGCGTCCCGGGCGGCGACTGCATCACCCTGCGCCAGCTCGCCGAGATGCGCAGCGGCCTCTACCCGTACAGCTTCGACGCCGACTTCCAGCACGACCTGCTGAGCGACCCGCAGCGGACCTTCACCCCGCAGGAGGTGCTCGCGTACGGCTACAAGCACGACAACACCTTCGACCCGGGCACGCAGTTCCAGTACTCCAACTCCAACCTGATCCTGCTCGGCCTGGTGGTCGAGAAGGTCAGCGGCCGGCCGCTCGCCGAGTTCATCCACGACCGGGTGCTGCGCCCGGCCCACCTGCGGCACACGCTCTTCCCGGTCGGCAACGAGTTCCCCGACCCGCACCCGCGCGGCTACACCGACCAGACGCTCAGCGGCGCCACCGAGGACGCCACCGACTGGAACCCCAGCTGGGCCTGGGCGGCGGGATCGATGATCTCCGACCTGCAGGACCTGCGGCACTGGGCCGAGGTCGTCGCGACCGGGCGGCTGCTCAGCCCCGAGACCCAGGCCGAGCGGCTGAAGTTCGTGCCCACCGGCTTCCCCGGCACCAGCTACGGCCTCGGCATCCTGGAGACCAGCGGCTGGATCGGCCACAACGGCTCCATCCCCGGGTACGAGACGGTCACCGTGTACCTGCCCTCGCAGAAGGCCACCCTGGTCCTGATGATGAACACCGACTCCAGCAGCGGCGGCCAGGAGCCCTCCACCCTGATCGCCCGGGCGATCACCCGGATCATCACCCCGGACAACGTGTACGACGGCAAGGCCACCACCCCGGAGGGGTGACGCCCGGGACCCACGGGACTCACGGCCGGACGAACAGCAGATCGTCCGGCCGCAGCCGTGCGCGCGGACCCGCCGCGCGCAGCACCACGTCCAGCACCCGCGCCGGGTCGGCGGCGTACGCGTGCGAGAACCACGCCATGTTGGCCTCCACCACGGCCCAGCGGTGGCCCGGGCGGTACGGGTCGAGCAGTCGGCCGACGTCCAGGACGACGGCGCTCGGCAGGGAGTCGCCGGCCGCGGCGAGCAGCCGGTCGACGAACGCGGTGATCTCCGCGGCGTCCGCGGTGTCCTCGGCGTCCGCGGCGGCCAGGTCGAGCGGTCGCGGGTCGAGCCGGCCGAACACCGCGTACCGGCTCGCCGTGGCGATCCGCCCGTCCAGCAGGAACAGCCGGTACTCGGCGGCGAAGGTCACCACCTCGGAGAGCAGCACCGGCGTCGCCGGATCGAGGTCCGAAGGGAAGCGGGAGCCGTCCGCGTAGACCGCGGGCGGGAAGGACTTGTCGCGGGGCGGCTTGACGAAGGTCGGGCGGTCGAGCGCCCACGCGTCCGCGACCGTGGCCGCCACGATGTCCCGACCCGTGAACTCCCGCGGCAGCTCGGCCAGCCAGCCGTCCGTCGGTTCCAGCAGCGCGAAGCCGAGCCGGTCCGCCAGCCGCGCACCCGCCACCGGCCCGCCGTACCAGTACGCCGGACCCCCGGTCGCCGCGACGTCCTCCGCCGCGCGGACCTCCATCCCGCGAGCCGCCGCTTCGACGGCCAGCAGCTCCATCGTCGACGTCCGCCGCCCGGGCATGACCAGCACCGCGACCCCTCCTCGTTCTCCGTTCCGCAGAGCCGCCAGCCTGAACCGCGGCGCCCGCGACCCGCAACCGAGTATCCGGGCCGGCCGGTTCGGGGGCTCCGGCAGGCGGTCGCCGCGGTGCCGGTCGTCAGCCGAGGACCGCGGGCCGGAGGGTCTGTGCGCACCACTGCTCGAAGGTGGTGGGCGAGGCGGTGCGCGGGGTGCGGGCGACGCCGGCGTCGAGGCCCTCGTCCTTGGCGCGCTTCATCTCGACGATGCCCCGGACGAACTCCGCGTTCAGGCCGTAGCCGAGCAGGGTGGTGTGCAACTCGTCGAGCGGCTGCCGCTCGTAGCGGACCGGCCGGCCGAGCTGCTCGGTCATGATGCGGGCCAGGTCGTTGGGGGACAGGTCCTGCGGGCCGAGGACGGGGACGTCGGCGGTGCCGGTCCAGGAGCGGTCCAGCAGCAGGCCGGCCGCGGTGGCCGCGATGTCGGAGACGGCGACGAGAGGGGCCCTGCGGTCGGCGTCGACGGTGTCGACCCAGACGCCCCGCTCGCGGATCGAGTCGGTCTCCTCCAACAGGTTCTCGAAGAAGGACGGGTTGGCGAGCGCCCGGTACGCGACGCCGCTCCCGGCGATCAGGTCGTCCACGGCGAGCGAGGTGGTGACGAGGCCGGCCCGGTCGGCGAGCGGCGTGGAGCGGCCGAGCGCGGAGACGCCGACGACGTGGCCGACGCCGTGGGCGGCGAGCGCGGTGACGGCGGGTCGGCTGAAGGCGAGATAGGCGTCGTAGGGGGTCAGGGAGGCGTCCGGGGGGACAAGCCAGAAGACGGCGTCCGCGCCCTCGAAGGCCCGGTCGAGGACGGCGGCGTCCGCTTGCGAGCCGGTGACCACCTCGACACGTCCGCGCGCCGCGTCCGGGAGCCGCGCGGGATCGCGGACGATCACCCGCAGCTGCTCGCCCGCGGCGGGCGCCGCGTCCAGGAGTCGGGAGAGCAGGTGGCGGCCGATGTTCCCGGTCGGGGCAGTGATGACGATCATGAATTCCTCGCAGGTCGTACGGATCGGGGTGCGGGATTCATCCTGCGGAGGCCGGCCGTGCTGCCACAATGGGAACTTCGGCACGCAATCTTTGCTCGAAACGGAATGATGCAGGTGAACAGCCCGGAACCGGTCATCGACGCCAACCTCGCCATCGCGCTGGACGCCCTGCTGGCCGAGCACAGCGTGACCCGCGCCGCCGCGCGGCTGCACACCTCGCCCGCCGCGATGAGCCGCACCCTCGCCCGGCTGCGCCGGATCCTCCAGGACCCGCTGCTGGTCCGGGCCGGGCAGGCCATGGTGCCCACACCGCGCGCCCTGGCGCTGCGCGAGGAGGCCGCCGCGGTGGTGCGCAGCCTCGGCGCGCTGCTCAGCCCCGGCGCGAGCGTCGACCTGGCCGGTCTGCGCTGCACCTTCACCCTGCAGGCCGCCGACCTGGTCGGTGCGGCCCTGGCCCCCGGCCTGCTGGAGCTGGGCCGGCGGGAGGCGCCGGGGGTGTCGTTCCGGATCCGGGCCGAGGAGCTGGAGGCCGGACCGGCGCTGCGCGACGGCCGGATCGACCTGGAGGTCGGGTCCATCGACCACGTGGACCCCGAGACCCAGGTCGAGGAACTGGTCGGCCTGCGCATGGTCGCGGCCGTCCGGCCCGGACACCCGCTCAGCGAAGGGGAGTTGACCCCGGAGCGACTCGCCGCGGCCGAACACGTCGCGGTCAGCCGTCGCGGCCGGTTCACCGGCCCGCTCGACGCCGCCCTCGCCGAGCAGGGCCTGACCCGGCGGGTCGGCGTGGTCCTCCCCGGCCACCTGGCCGCGATGGCGCTCGCCGCCCGCAGCGACGTCGTCTGCCTGGTCCCCGCCGCCCTCCCTGGCGCCGCCCCCTCGCCGCTCACCCGGGACGCCGACGCGCTCGGACTGCGGCTCCTCGACATCCCGCTGACGCTGCCCCCGCTGACCATCGGCATGGCGTGGCACCCGCGGCACACCGCCGACGGCGCGCACCGCTGGCTCCGCGACGCCGTCCGGCGGACGCTGCGTACCTCAACGGCCGCCGCCTGACGGGGGCGGCACGTGCGCGACGGCGTCCCGCCCCGCAGTTCGGAGACCGGGAGCGGTGCCGTCCCGTGAAACCATTGCGGGCATGACCCCTGCTCCGAACCCGGAACTGCGCAACCAGCGCTCCCACCGCGCGATCCTCGACGCCGCCCTCGAACTCGCCCTGCGCGACGGCTACGCCAAGGTCACCGTCGAGGGCATCGCCCAGGCCGCCGGGGTCGGCAAACAGACCATCTACCGCTGGTGGCCGAGCCGGGCCGCGGTCGTCCTCGAAGCGCTCAACGACCGCTCCGGGCCCGCCTCGCAGGTGCCGGACACCGGCGATGTCGAGGCCGACATCACCGCCACGGCCGAGGCCGTCATCCGCCTGCTCGGCACCGACCTCGGAACCGTCTGGCGCGGGCTGGTCGCCGACGCCCAGGGCGATCCCCGCCTCGCCGAGGACCTGCGCCGGACCTTCTTCGAGCCCCGGATGGCACGCTGGCAGGAACGCCTCCAAACGGCCGTTGACGCCGGTGAACTGCGCACCGACGTCCCCACCCGCACCATCGTCGAACTCCTCTTCGGCCCGGTCTACCACCGCCTCCTGATCATGGGACCCGACACGCTCGACCCGGAGAACACCGCCGCCCGCGTCGACTACCTCCTCAACGGGATCCGCAAGCACTGACTCTCCGCGGGGCCGTGCCGGGAGCCGGAGCGACCGGTCGGCGCACCGTTCGCCTACCATCCCCGGATGACGTCGAACAGAACGGTTGCGGCCGGAGTCGCCCTCGCCAAGGTGATGGCGCACTGCGGGGGGAACATCGAGGCCGCCCTGCACCAGGTGGCCGGGGCGATCGCCGCCGCGCCCGCGGACCCCGAACCGTACGCGGTGCTCGCCGAACTGCGGCGCGAGCGGCGGGACGACTTCGCGGCGACGCTCGACGGTGCCGCCTCGCTGTCCGAGGTGCTGGCACAGTCGTACGTGAGCTACCTCGACGGCGACATGGACGGCGCGGCGCTGGCGATCGGCTCGGTCTGCGGCGTGCGGCCCACTGTCCGCTGGACGGCAGCGCCGTGGTTCGGCGACCCGGGCTTCCTGGCGGGGCTGACCCCCGACGCCCTCGCCGAGGCGGTGATGCGGACGACGGACTACGGCCGCCCGCTGGACACGGACCCCGCGCGGGAGGCGCTCGGGCCGTGGATCGAGGCGATCGGGAAGGTGTGCGAGCGCGAGCCGCAGCCGGAGGCGATGGCGCGGATGGCGATCTTCCTGCGGGCGTGCGGGCTCACCGAGGCGTCGCTCGCCCTGTGCGACCGTGCGGATGCCGTCGAGCGGGTGATGCTCACCGAGGTCGTACGGGCGGGCACCTGGCGCCGGCTCGGCGACCTCGACCTGACCGCGGCGGCGTTCGAGCGGGCGCTCGCGCTGGACCCGGACAACTGGTCGCTGTACCTGGACCTCGCCGATGTCCGGGCCCTCCAGGACGACTTCGCGGAGGCGGTCCGGCTGGTGGAGCGGGCCCTGCAGTCGGAGCCGGACGAGCCCACCCTGCGGGCGGCCGGCGCCGCCTACCGGAGCCGGCACACCGGTTCGGCGGGCGCGCTGCGCGAGTACGTCGACCGGGCCGCGCAGCTGCCGCCGAGCCCGTACCGCACCGCGCTGACCGACCTCGCGTGCGCCGGACCGGGGCTCCCCGGCGACCTGGTGGACGAGGTGCGGCGGGCGCTCGGCGGGGAATGACCGCGGCACCAGCCGTATTCCGGTACGGCCGGTGCCCGGGGTGTGACGAGCCCTCCCGCCGGGCGGTCCCGGTCAGGCCGCCGGGGTGTCCGGGGTGCGGCCGAGGCTGCGGACGGCGGGGAGGGCGATCATCAGGCCGAGGAGCAGGAGGCCGGCCGCGGCGGAGAAGAGCAGGACGTGCTCGGTGCCGAACGCGGCGGCGGCCGGGCCGGAGAGGGCGCGGCCGACCGGGATGACCATGATGGAGCCGGCCACGTCGTACGCGGAGACCCGGCTGAGCACGCCGAGCGGGATGTGGGTCTGGACGCTGGTCGACCACATGACGCCCCAGAACGCGAAGCCGCAGCCCGCGATCAGGCCGGTGACGGCGGTCAGCGCGAACGGCCAGTGCAGCGCGGGTGCCAGCGGGTTGAGGGAGAAGAACAGCATCGCGAACGCCCCGGCGACCACCGGTCGGGCGGGCCGGACCCGCATGCCGAGCAGGCCGCCGACGATGGTGCCGGCGCCGTCCGCGGAGGCGATCCAGCCGTAGCCGGAGCTGCCGTGCTGGTCGGTGAGGGCGACGGCGCCCAGCGGCAGCGCCGGACCGAAGACCAGCAGCCCGTACACCGACCAGACCGCGATCACTCCCCACAGCCAGCGGCGGGAGCTGAACTCCCGCCAGCCGTCGGCGAGTCGGCGCCAGATCGGGTCGCTGCCGGTGTCCTGGACGGAGCCGAGGCTGCGCAGCGGCAGCAGGCCGAGCGCGCTGACGGCGAACGCCGCGGCGATGACGGTGAAGGAGCCGGCGACGTTCCAGTAGCCGACCAGCAGGCCGGCCACGCCGGGGCCGAGCAGGGTGCACACGGCCTCGGCGATGCGCAGCAGCGCGTTGGCCCGCTGGATGTCCTCGGCGACCCGGGGGACGATGCCCGCGAGGCCCGGCTGGAACATCGCGGTGGCCGCGCCGGAGAGCGCCATCAGCGCCATGATCTGCCACAGCCGCACGTCGGTGGTGGCGAGCAGCAGGGCCAGGGTCAGCATCGCGATCATCCGGACGGCGTCCGCGCCGACCATCATCACCTGCGGGGTGAACCGGTCGGCGAGCACGCCGCCGAACAGCACCAGCAGGGCGATCGGGGCCATCCAGGCGGCCAGCGCGTAGCCCACGCCGCTCTCGCCGTAGCCGGTCTGCAGCACCGCGGCGGTCAGCGACACCATCAGCATGCCGTCGGCGAGCAGCGAGGAGCTGCGGGCCAGGAAGAGCATGCGGAAGCGGTGGGAGCGCCAGGGGCTGGGCAGCGCCTCGGGCTGCGGACGTGCCGTCAGGCCGTCCGTCAGGTCGTCGTCAATGGTCATCTCGGGTCGGCCTGGGGGCGGCCGCTTCCTTCCGTGAGTGCGGGCTGCTGCAACCAGGCCTGGGGGAGGCCGGGTTCGGCCGGGGTCTCCGGCACGATCAGGTAGCGGCGCGGGGCGAGCACGCCCGGCCGCGCGGGGAGGATCCGCATCAGGGCGGCGTGCGCCCGCGCGGGGGTGGGGCCGCCGGCCAGGTACGCGGTGAGGTCGGCGGTGACGTGCACCGGGCGGCCGTCGAGGGCGTCCGAGAGTGCGGCGGCGGTGGCGGCGGGGGAGACCCAGCAGCCGTCGACGAGCTGCCACTCGGCGTCCCGTTCGGCGGTGCGGACGCCGGTGACGGCGGTCAGCTCCGCGAGGGGGACGTCGCCGTCGGCGGCGGCCTCCAGGAGGCGGACCAGCCCGGTCAGGAAGCCCTCGGCCTCCCCGCGGTCGAAGAGCTGCGGGTCGGGCCAGAGCGCGAGGTGCAGCAGCGGGTCGGTGCGGTACACGAACGCCAGCAGGGCGGTGGGCAGGGCCTGTTCGTCGCCCCAGGTGAGTTCCAGGTCGGGCGCCGCCTGCGCCGTCGCGGCCGCCGGGCGCAGCGCGCCGGGGAGGCCGGAGACGTCGTTGAACACCACGTCGCGGGCGAACCGGGAGCCGCGCTCGACGGTGGTGCGGTCGATCGTCTCCCACAGCCGGACGGCGTCGAAGCGGCTGTGCCGGTAGGCGTTGAGCGCGGCGGACCAGGCCGAGCCGAGCAGTTCGTCGAAGCCGGACGCCGTGGTGTCGAGCAGGATCAGCGCGTCCTGGGAGAGCGGGGTGACGGCCCGGGTCAGCTGGGCCTTCCAGCGGTTGGCAGTGGGGGCGGCGCCGACGTACGCGCGCTGCCCGGCGCGGTGCGCGACCAGGGCGCACCAGGCGGTGAGCAGCACCGTGGACGCGGGGACGCCGAGTCGGGCGGACGCCCGGGCGAGGGCCTCGCCGCCGCGGGCCGAGCGCAGGGTCAGCTGCGCGGCCGGTCCGCCGGCGGCTCGGGCGCGCGGCTCGGCGAACATCGCCTGCGGGCCGGTGCGCAGGACCTTCTCCCAGTACCGCACCGAGGCCTCCGCCTTGCGCCGCCCGGCCGGGGCGGACTCCTCCTCGGCGAGGGCGATCGGCGTCAGGGTGTCGCCCAGCGGGGCGAGTTCGCGTCCGGCGAGCAGGTCGGTCCACTCCTCGCGGAGCACGGCGAGGGCGCTGCCGTCGGCGGCGGCGTGGCCGGCGACCAGTGCGAGGTGGGTGGGCGTGCCGCGCTCGGTGAGCAGCGCGGCGCGCAGCGGGTGGTCGCGGCCGAGGTCGAACGGTGCGCGGCGGACGGCGCGGGCCAGTTCGTCGGCGTAGCCGCCGGGGTCGACGGGGAGGGTGTCGAAGTCGACGACGGTGACGTCGAACTCGCCTTCGGTCAGCACGAGTTGCTCGTTCGGTGTGGCGCCGTCGGGCTGCGGGAAGACGGTCCGCAGCGCCTCGTGGCGCACGGTCAGCGTCCGCAGGGCGTCCAGCACCGCCTCGATGGCGGCGCCGGCCGGGACGGGCCACACGTCGTGGATGTCGACGTCGGCGGCGCCGTCCCGGAGGATGCAGCGGATCATGTTCGCCTGGCCGAGCGTCAACGGCCCGCGGCGGGGCTCCCCGCCCTGCCAGCGGACGGGGACGGTGCGGGAGGTGGCGGCGGTGGTGGGCACGAGGGTTCGCCCTTCGGAGCGGACGGCGGCGGTCAGAGGCGCCCAGGCGTCGATGAGGTCGGCGAAGTCCCGGAGGTCGGCGCGCGCGCCGTCCAGGAGCTCCTTCCGGCGCTCGGCGAGCGCGTTGGCGACCCGGTCGAACGCGCCGCCCAGACGGCGGTAGCAGCCCTCGATCGTGGAGAGCCGCTCCGCGTCGCCGGACGGGCCGTCGTGGCCGGGCGGGTGGTCGGTCGGGCCGTCGGCCGCTTCGCGGACGGCGGAGGCGACCTGGCCGGCATCCAGCGGGTCGGCGAGGTCGGCGAGCGCGTCGTAGAGGTGCGCGAGCCGGCCGGAGAGCAGCAGGAACCGGGCGAGCCGCAGGTGGTAGGCGGTGTGACCGGACGCGGTACGGCGTTCGCCGGTGTGGAAGTTGACGATGTGCCGGTTGTGCAGCACCCCGGGCAGGCGCGCGTGGTGGACCACGTGGAGCAGGACGTAGTCGGTGCCGATGGTGTCGACGGCGGGCGGGAGCGGGATCCGCCCGTACACCTCGCGGCCGAGCGCCACGTTGCACATGTCGACGCGGTTCGGCGCGACCTGCCCGAGCGTCGCCCGGTCCGCGGTGAACGGCTCGGTGCCGGCGCCGCGGAACGCCTCCCGGATCGCCTGCCCGCGCCAGAGCGCCGGGGTGGACGGCGGCAGCGACAGCCCGACCAGCTCGGTGTGGACTGCCGGGTCGAGCTCCTGGATCTCCGCGACGTCCACCGAGAGTTCGCCGATGAAGGACGCGCCGACCAGGGCCACGGGCAGCTGCCCGGCCCCCGGGCGGATCCGCTCCAGCCGCCGGCCGCCGCCGATCCGCCCGGCGACCTCCGCGGCCGGCAGACCGAGCGCGTCCAGCTCCTGGTGCAGCGGGAACACCGGTGCGCCGTCGAGGAGTTGGTAGCGGCTGTCAGAGTCGCGGCGGTGCACCGAGGAGCAGCCCAGCGCCTCGGCGAAGAGGAACGCCCGGTCGGTGCACGCCCCGTAGGAGACGGCGTCCGGCAGCAGCAGGCCGAGGATCCGCTCCGGCTCGGCGAGCCCCGCCCGGGCGACGGCCCAGGCGAGGAAGGAGCGCTGGGCGTCCTCGTCGAGGTGGTGGACGCGCACGCCCGGCACCGGCGGCAGCGCAGCCAGGGCCGCGGCGTGCCCGGCGGCCACCGGCGCGGGGGAGGAGTCCAGCACCAGCAGCTCGACCTCGACGCCGAACTCCCGTGCCCCGGAAGCGGCTTCCTCGGCCAGCGCGAGGAGGGCCGGGACGCACGCCCGGTTGGTGGGCAGGGTCAGGCAGACGCGGCGCACGCGGCGACTCCGGACGTGCTCGTACCAGCCGCCGCCGCACCGGCTGCCGCGCTCGCGGGCTCGGCGGCCGGCTCGTGCCAGGAGCTCAGGCCGAGCAGCCTGGCGCCGAGCCCGGTGAGCTGCGCGGTCGGGTAGCGCTTGGACTCGTGCAGGACCGGGTCGCCCACCAGGGTGCGGTTCCACCGCGGCGTGCGCAGGTGCCGCCAGGACTCCACGCGGGACCGGCGCAGCCGCTCGTGCTCCTCCAGCGCGGGCATCATCGACAGGTACTGGACGGCGCGCACGCCCTGCTCGGAGAGGTTGCGGGCGACTCCGTGGGCGAGCAGGCCGTTCCAGATCAGCAGGTCGCCCGGGTGCAGGTCGGGGCGGACGACCGGGAGTTCGGCGCGGTCGATGTCGGGGCGGATCGGGTCGCGGCCGGCCGGCTGGGCGAGCTTCCAGGAGTCGAACTGCCGGAAGAGCTCCGGGTTGCACTGGAAGCCGCCGGTCTCGGGCGTGGTGTCGTTGAGCGCGATGATGCCCTGTACCCGCTGCGGCGGCACGCCGAGCGTGGTGTCGATGTCCCAGTGCAGTTCGATGTCGAAGCCGCGGTCGGTGGGGTCGATCAGGGCCCGGTCGCGGTTGCCGCGGTTGGGCGGGTTGAGGTTGAGCCGGTCGAGGGTGACCCACAGTTCCTCGCAGTCCCAGACGTCCACGAAGGCGTCGTAGACGCGGGTGTTCTGCCGGCTGTCCCAGAGCAGCTGGTGGTGGTAGGCCTCGACGAAGCCGTAGATGTGCAGCTGCTGGTCCAGCTCGGAGCGGAACGGCCGGTCGGCGAACCAGCTGTCCGGGTCCTGCGGGTCCAGCCCCTGGAACTCCCAGGCGAAGTCGAGCATCCGGCGGGCGTGCTCGGCCGGCACGGCTTCGCGGACGACGACGTAGCCATAGGTCTGCCAGTGCGCGAAGTCCTCCTCGGAGAGCACCCGCAGCGGGCGGGACTTGGTGAGTTCGCGCAGGGTGTGCTGGGCGAGGTACGACTCGCCGTCGTTGCTGAAGTACGGGCGTTCGCTCGCGGCCCGGAACAGGTGGGCGCGGCGGGATGGCGCGGACATGGGAGCCCCTCCAGGGAGCATGCGGAAGTCGGTGGAACGGACGGTCTGACGGCCCGGGGTGGCGGCACGGGCACGGTGGCCCCCGCAGCGGGGCCGAAGAAAGAGGAGGGCGGCGGGGAAGGGCGGCGCAGGAGGTGCGCCGCGGCCGCTTCCGGTCGTCAGCATTGGTCCAGACCATGCGACTTGTCAAGTTCCTGATCGGTAACCGCAGGTGGATCGGGGTGGAGCACGTTGTGACGCCGGGTTGGTCTAGACATTTGGCGAGAGGCTGGCCTAATGTCCCCCTCGACTCCGGTCCCTGACGGAGCGTCGGCCCGCTCTCCGCACCTTCGCTGCGGTACGCCACGCGCCGACGACGGCCCGCATCCGCGCCGTCCGCACCTCACCACCACGGCCCACCGCACGGCGGGACCAGCCGTCCGCCCGTGCGCGCCCGCCGTCCCCGACCGCTCCCGCCGAGAGGGAACCCCTGCCATGAGCACCACCCGTACCATTGCCGTGCCCGGCGTCGAACTCGCCGACCCCGGACCCGGACTGGTCACCCTCGACCCCGTCCGCACCGCCCTGCTGCGCGGACTCGACGAACTCCTCACCGGCCTGGCCGGCACACTCGCCGCGCCCGAGGTGATCGGTCCGCCGCTGCTCGCCGTCGACGGACTCGCCAAGCTCGACTACTTCCGCAACTTCCCGCACCTCGGCGTCAGTGCCGGACGCTTCACCGCCGACACCCACGCCGGCCTCGCCGCCGGCGGCAGCCCCGAGGGCCGGCCGCTGGAGCCCACCGGCCACCTGCTGCCCTCCGCCACCTGCTACGGCCTGCTGCTCTCCCTGGAGGGCCAGGACGTCGGCGACGGCGTACGGCTGTCGGCGAGCGGCCGGTGCTTCCGCAACGAGACCCACTACGACGGGCTGCGCCGGCTGTGGGGCTTCCACATGCGCGAGGTCCTGTACCTGGGGAGCCGGGAGGGCGCCGCCGAACACCTGGAGCTGGGCGCCGCGTTCATCACCGCCACCGCCGAACGCCTCGGTCTGGACCTCACCCGCGCCGCCGCCGACGACCCGTTCTACGACCAGGGCGGCTCCCGCGCGCGCCTGATGAAGCTCGACCCCGTCAAGCACGAGTTCAGCGCCCCCGACGGCACCGCCATCGCCTCGGTCAACCGGCACCGCAACTTCTTCGGCGACCGCCTCGCCATCCGGGCCGGCGAGCACGGCCCCGCCCACAGCGCCTGCGTCGCGTTCGGGCTGGAGCGCTGGGTGCACGCCATGATCCTCACCCACGGCAGCGCCGAGGCCGCCCTGGAGCGCCTGGACGCCGCCCGCGCCTGAACCGGTCGACCTGACCACGGCCATCACCGCACACCCGACAGGAGCACCACCCGCATGGACCCCATCACCGCCTGGCTGCACGAGAAGAACCCCGACCTGGACGGCCCGATCGGCGCAGACGAGGACCTGATCGACGGCCGGCTGATCAACTCCATGGACTTCCTGGAGTTCGTCGACCTGCTGGAGGACCTCACCGGCGACAGCATCGACCTGCAGGACGTCACCATCGACGACTTCCGCACCGTCAACCGCGTGCGCGAGCGCTTCCTCACCCCCGGCGCGTGACCGACCACCCCTGCGCCCGCCCGGCCGGCAGCCGGGCGGGCAGCGCCGTACCCGGGCCGCGCAGCCGCTCGGCCAGGACCTCGGCCCGCGGATCCCCGGTCTCCGTCATCACCTCCAGCGCCTCCCGCCACAGCGGGACCGCCTCCACCTGGCCGTCGGCGGCCGCGCACGCGTGACCCAGCTGCTCCAGCGTCCGTCCCTGCGCCCAGCGGTCGCCCGCCACCCGGTGCAGCTCCAGCGCCCGCCGCAGGCACCCCAGCGCCTGCGGCAGCCGGCCCCGCACCCGGTGAACCGTCCCCAGGTGCAGCAGCGCCAGCCCCTCCGCGTGGTGGTCGCCGCTGCCCGACCGCAGCAGCAGCGCCTCCAGCAGCAGCCGCTCCGCGTCCGCGAACCGCCCCAGACGCAGCGAGGCGTCCCCGAGGTTGGTCAGCGTCACCCGCTCCACCCACCGGTAGCCCGTCGCCCGGGACAGCGCCAGCGCCGGAGCGAGCAGCTCCAGCGCCTCCGTCGCCCGGCCCTGGCGCAGCATCAGCTCCGCCAGGTTGTTGCGCGCCGCGCACTCGATCTCCGCGTCCGCCCCGCCCGCCGCGCACCGCGCCAGGGCGCTGCGCAGGTGGACCTCCGCCTCGCCCGGCCGCCCCGCGTGCACCTGCGCCGTCCCCAGCAGCACCAGCGACACCGTCAGCGCCTGCGGATCGGCGCTGTCCGCCGCCGCCGCGACGGCGATCCGCGCCGCGTTCAGCCACTCCGCCCGGTGGTGGCGCCGGTGGAAGAACGACCACAGCGCGAACGGCAGCTGCCACGCCGCCGGGGGCCGCCCCACCGATGCCGCGTACCGGATCACCGACAGCAGGTCCGGCAGGTGCGTCTCGCACCACGCCACCGCGTCCTCGTACGAGTCGAACACCGGCGGCCGCACCCCCGGCAGCGGGCGCGCCACCACCGCCCGGCCGCCCGGCTCCAGCAGCCGGCCGGCCGCGTCCGCCGCCTGCCGGTACCAGTCGTAGAGCCGGTCCAGCGCCGCCGTCCGGTCCCGCGCCGAGTCCTCGGCCTCGGCCAACTCCCGGCCGTACACCTGCAGCAGCGAATGCAGCCGGAACCGCTCGGCGGCGTCGACCTCCATCAGGTGGACGTCCGCCAGCAGGTTCAGCAGCTCCCAGGCGTTGGCCGCCGTGGTGCCCAGCAGCGCGGCCGCCGTGTCGGCCGTCAGCGCCGCACCCGGATGCAGCGCGAACAGCCGGAACGCCCGGGCCGGCTCCGGCGCCAGCGCCCGGTACGACCAGGAGAACACCACCCGCAGCGCCGAGTCCCCGTCGTCCGCCGCCGCCAGCACCCGCAGCCGGTCGCGGCCCGAGCGCAGCTCCTCGTTCACCCGCGCCAGCGTCACACCCGGACGCGACACCGCCCGCTCCGCCGCGACCAGCAGCGCCAGCGGCAACCGGCCGCAGAGCCGGACCAGTTCACGGGCGGCCGGCGGATCGGCGTTCACCCGCCCGGCGCCCAGCGTGCGGCGCAGCACCTCCACCGCCGCCTCCTCCGGCAGCGGACCGAGCGTCACCCGGCGCGCCCCGTCCCGCGCCACCAGCCCCGCCATCCTGGTCCGGCTGGTCACCAGCACCAGGCAGCCCGGCGACCCCGGCAGCAGCGGACGCACCTGGGCCGGCGCCGCCGCGTTGTCCAGCACCAGCAGCACGCGGCGCTCCGCCAGCAGCGTACGCAGCAGCGCGCTGCGGTCCGCCGGCCGCGGCGGGATCAGCTCGGCGGCCACGCCCAGCGCCCGCAGGAACCCGTCCAGCACCTCGCCCGGCTCCCGCGGCGCCCCCGAACTGCCGTGCCCCGCCAGGTCGCCGAACAGCACCCCGTCCGGGAAGCGGGAGCGCACCCGGTGCGCCCAGTGCACGGCCAGCGCGGTCTTCCCGACCCCGCCCATCCCGTCGACCACCCAGATCCGCGGCCCGCCCTCGCCCCAGCGCGGCCGCACCGCCGCCAGCGCCGAGCCCAGCTCCGCGAGCGCCGCCTCGCGGCCGGCGAACACGCCCGGCGCGGGCGGGAGCTGCACCGGGACCGGGGCGACGCCGGGCAGGGCGACGCCGGGCGGGGCGGCGAACGCGGCGGCCGACCGCTCGGTGGGGACGGCCGGCAGGCGGCGGCCGGGCACCGGCAGGCCGTCGGCCCGGCCGGCTCCGCCCGGGCCGCCGACGGGGCTGCCTGTCGGACCACCCGCCGGTCCGCTGTCCGGGCCGCCGACCGGGCCCAGCAGCGCGACGTCCGCCCCCAGGGCCTCGGCGCAGCACGCCGCCAGGGCCTCGGTGCCGTGCCGCGCGCCCGTCTCCACCCGGCTCAAGTAGCTCTTGCTGTAGTTGGTGGCGCGGGCCAGCTCCGCCAGCGAGACCCCGCGCTCCTCCCGCAGCCGTCGCAGCCGCTCCCCGAACGTCACCTGCCCCAGGCCCCCGCTCCACTCCCCGCCACGCAGCCCCGTGCTGCCCCGCCGCTGCCGCACGGCGTGCGGTTGCCAGGTGTTGACACTCCGCCCTGTCAACGGGCAACACCTTGCCGGTGCTCCCGACCCACCCGAAGGATGGGGGGCGGTGACCGGCGCCGCAGCAGCCGGGCGCCAGCCTATCCGCCGTCAGGGAAGCGGCGGACCGGCCGCCCACGCAACGATCCAGGCCAGAGGAGCAGCGATGCCGACACCCTGACCCGACACCCAGTCCCGACCCACCGCCCCGGGCCCTCAGTGGTGGTGACCGGCCCCGGGCGCCAGGGTGCGCGGCACCCCGCTCTCGGTACCCGGTTCGACGACGACGAACTGGCCCATCATCCCCGCGTCCTCGTGCCGCAGGATGTGGCAGTGGTACATGTACGGCCGGGCCGGATCCGTGTCGGTGCCGAACCGCACCGCGAGCCTCGCGCTCGACCGGGACCGGACGAACACGGTGTCCTTGTAGCCGGCCGCGGAGGCGTCCGGCGGGGCGCCGTCGACCTCCAGGACCTGGAACGCCACGCCGTGGATGTGGAAGTTGTGCGAGGAACCCCCGGTCGCGACCTCCCAGACCTCGGTGGCGCCCGCCGGCACGACCACGTCGATCCGGTCCATGTCCATCTGCTTGCTGTTGATCGTGTCGCGCCCGTTGAGGGTGAAGGTGCGGACCCTCGCACCGGACGGAGGAGTGATCGGAGGCAGGTCGGCCGGGTGCGCCGGCAGCGCGGGCGAGGGGGCGAGCTCGGACGCCGTGGCGAACGACATGATGTCGAAGTTGCCCTTGGCGAGGTCCACGCCGTTGTCGAGGGTGCGCAGCACGACGCGCTCGTCCGGGGCGAACGCGACCACCACCTCGGCCCGCTCGCCCGGGGTCAGCGGCAGCCGGTCCACCTCCACGGGGGCGGACAGCAGGCCGCTGTCGTTGCCGACCACGTGGAACCGGCGACCGTCCGCGAACGCCAGGTTGAACATCCGGGCGTTGGCGCCGTTGAGGATCCGCAGCCGGACCCGCTCGGTGGTCACGTCGAAGCGCGCGTTCAGGGTGCCGTTGGCCAGCATGCGGTCACCGAGGATGCCGTAGAACCCGCCCAGTGGGTCGCCCGCGAGCGAGCCGTCGGCCGCGAACCGCTTGTCCTGCAGGACCAGCGGGACGTCGTCGACGCCGTACGCGGTGGGCAGCCCGTGCTCCTCGCCGTCATCGAGGATGAACATCCCCGCCAGTCCGCGGTAGACGTGCAGGGCGGTGCTGCCGTGCGGATGCGGGTGGTACCAGAGGGTCGCGGCCGGCTGACGGACCGTCCAGCTCGGCGTCCAGACGGCGTCCGGCTCGACCGTCTGGTGCGGTCCGCCGTCCATCGCGGCCGGCAGGTGCATCCCGTGCCAGTGCACGGACGTTGCCTCCGGCAGCGTGTTGCGCACCGTCACCCGGACGACGTCCCCCCGGCCCGCGCGGAGCGTCGGGCCGAGGAACGCGCCGTTGAACCCCCAGGTGGGCGTCGACAGCCCCGGCAGGATCTCGGTCCGCCCGGCCTGCAGGGTCAGCTCGAACTGCCGCACCCCGTCGCCGTCCGGCTCCGGATGCAGCAGCGGCGGCACCGGCAGCGGCACGGACGTGTCGACCGCCGGCGGGGGCGACGGCCGGCTGTCCGCCGTCCGGCAGGCCGCCGCGAGGCCCGAGACCGCGGTGAGGGCGAGGAAGCTCCGTCGGTTCACCATCTGTGCATCAAACGACGCATCCGCGCCGTTCGCCCGCGACGCAGGGCCGTTCAGGTGCGGCCGTTCGCCGTACCCGCGACGGGCGGCCGGCGAGGCTCGTGCCCCGCCGGCGCCCGGACGTCGTGCGGCCGGGTCCTAGCGCGGCTGCGGGGTCGACGACGGCGTGGGCGACGCGGTGGCCGTTGCCGTGGTGCTCGGGGACGGGGTCGGGGAAGGGGTGGGGCAGCCCGGGACGGCGGCCAGTGGCGCGGGCGTCGACGCCGTCGTCGGCGACGCGGTCGCGGTGGGTGCCGCGGACGGCGAGGCCGTGGTGCTCGGCCCGGCCGACGGGGACGCCGAGGGCGACGGCACCGGCGACGGGCAGGCGGTGGGCGAGCCACTCGGCGAGGGCGACGGAGTCGGTGTCGGCGACTGCGTCGGGGACGGTGACGGCGAGGCGCTGGTGGACGCGGAGGGGCGCGCGGTCGACGACGGCACGGGCGTCGAACCGGTGCCGGTGCTGGTGCCGGTGCCGGTGCCGGTGGTCGGGCCGGGCGAGGGCGTCGGCGTGGGTGCCGGAGCGGTGGGCGAGGGCGACGGCGTGGGCGAGGCGGTCGCCGGGCGGGGCAGCGCGTCCGCGACGACGGACGCGCCCGCCCGGAAGTGCACCATCCAGGCCCGGACCGTCCGCAGGTACTCCGTCGAGTGGTTGTAGCCGAGGACCGCCCGGTCGAGCTGCGCCGGATCGGCCAGGTCCCGCCCGCCCGCGCAGAGGTAGCGGCCGGCGGCGAGCGACGCGTCCCACACGTTGTTCGGGTTGCTCACACCGTCACCGTTGCCGTCCGCACCCCAGACCGCCCACGTGGAGGGGATGAACTGCATCGGGCCGACGGCCCGGTCCCACGCCGCGCTGCCGTCGTACCGGCCGCCGTCGGTGTCGCGGATCGCGGCGAAGCCGTTCCCGTCCAGCACCGGCCCGAGGATCGGCGTCCAGGTGGTGCCCGCGGCGTCCACCCGCCCGCCGTCCGCGTGCCCGGACTCCACCTGGCCGATCCCGGCGAGCAGCTGCCACGGCAGGTGGCAGCCGGGGGAGGAGACGGCGAGCGAGCTCTCCGCCCTGCGGTACGCGTCGAAGACCGTGGACGGCAGCCGCGCCCCGCCGCCCGCCGGAACGGTGGGTGCCGACGTACCGGGCCCGGCCGCCGGGTCCGGTGCCGCGGGCGGCTGCGGCAGCTGCCGCGTACCACCGCCGTCGAGCGGCGTCCCGTCGACCGGCAGCGTGGTCGGCGCGGCACTGCTCACCGCGTACGCGGCCGGGGCCGCGGCGTCCGCCGCGAGCGCCGCGTGGGGTGCCGCCGGCGCCGTCACGGCGGCCAGGGCCACCATCGCCCCGGCCGTCTGCACCAGCCGTGTCGCTATTCGCCGCACCGTTCGGGCTCCTCTCCGTGGATCTTGTGGCCAGTCCTTGGACGAACGGACGGTCCCTCAGGTTCCCCGGTGCGCCGACCGGTCGTCGCAGCGGCGCGGTAGCCTGCGGCGACGCCGCCCCGGCGCTTCCACCCCCCCGACAGAGAGGCCGCGTCGTGATCCGTCCGGAGGTCGCCGACTTCATCGCCCTGGGCACGCTCCCCTCCGAGGACGAGGAGCCCGACGAGGCCCTGGAGGTCCGCGTCGACCGCGCCGCTGACCTCCTGGAACTCGTCGAACGCCCCGTCACCGACGAGGAGGCCCACGCCCTGGCGGCCTGCTTCGGCCCCGACGAGTGCTTCGGCGTGGCCTGGCGCCTCCTGCACCTCATCGAAACGGCCCCGAACGCGCCCGAGGCCGCCCGCCGCTGGCGCGAAGGCCTGACGAGCTGACACCTCCGGTACGGCTTTTCTCGGCGTGGCGGACCGCGGCGACCGGCTCCGCGGACCGAACGATCGGACCGGTTCCGAACACCCGTCGTCGTCCGGCGGCGTGCGGATCACTCCAACGGTCCACCTCGTCCACCCGCCGGCCACCGGTACGGCATCTCCCGGTACCGGTCCTCGTTAGGGCACCCGGGGGTCGGCCCCCTGCAGGGCGGAAGGGATGACGAGCATGCGGCAGTTCCCGTTGGACGTGTACCGGCTGACCCCCGGACGGGTCGTGGAGTGGAGGCTGCGCTCCACCGCAGCCCCCGGGCCGGACGCGACGGCGCAGGAGCCGCCGTCGCGGAAGGCGTCCTTCAACCAGGACAAGCACTACACCGCGGCCGAGTGCACCCGCCCCGGCGCCGACCGCCCCGCCTCCTGGATCG
Organism: Kitasatospora sp. NPDC048365; assembly: GCF_043200835.1. Taxonomy (NCBI): domain Bacteria; kingdom Bacillati; phylum Actinomycetota; class Actinomycetes; order Kitasatosporales; family Streptomycetaceae; genus Kitasatospora; species Kitasatospora sp. NPDC048365. The sequence goes on along the minus strand of NZ_JBICYJ010000051.1, from coordinate 28,001 downwards.
CGGTCACGTTCGAGGTCGAGGGCGCCCTGGACGAGCCGGTGATGGCCCGTGTGCTGCTGGACTTCATCGGCCGCCACGAGGTGCTGCGCAGCGCCTTCCAGCGCCTGGACGGCGAGCTCTCCGGACGCCCGGGCCCGGTCGAGGACCTCGCCCTGGAGCTCCACGAGCTCGCCGGCGACGACACCCCGCCGGGTGCGATGCTCGCCGACTGGTTCCGCGCGCGCATCGACACCCTGTCCTGGCCGCTGTTCCTCTGCGGCGCGGTGCTGCGCGCGGACTGCGCGACGGTCTTCCTCGCGTTCGACCACATCGTCTGCGACGGCATGTCGATGCCGATCGTGGTCAACGAGCTGCAGACCTCGTACGAGGCGGCGCTGCGCGGTGAGGAGCCCGACCTGCCGCCCGCGCCCAGCTACTTCGACTTCGCCGCCGAGCAGCGCCGCCGCTACCTGTCGATCGACGCGGACGACGACCGGCTCGGGTACTGGAAGTCGTTCACGGCGCGCAACGGCGGGTTCTTCCCGCGCTTCCCGCTCGACCTGGGGGTGCTCCCGGGCCGGATGTACCCGACCGTCGGCGAGGCGTGCACGCTGCTGGACGCGGAGGAGGCCGAGCTGTTCGAGAAGCAGTGCGTGGCGGCGGGCGGCCGGCCGTTCATGGGGGTGCTCGCGGCCACCGCGATCGGCCTGCGCGAGGCGGGCGGGCCGGGCACCTATCGGGGGCTGATGCCGGTCAGCGAGCGCGGCCACGGGCCTTGGGCGAACTCGATGGGCTGGTTCGTCAACACCCTGCCGATCGAGTTCGACGCCTCCGCGGACCGGGACTTCGCCCAGGTGCTGACCGGTGTGCGGGCCGCCTTCACCGAGATGATCGGGCATCAGGAGGTGCCGTTCGTCCGCGCCTGGGAGCTCCTCGCGCCGGAGGAGTTCGCCGCGAACTCCTGGCCCTACGCGGTCAACTTCTTCTCGTACATCGACATGCGTAAGTGTCCCGGCGCCGAGCGGCACGACCGCTGGCGGCCCACCACGCACGTCTGGTCGGCCCGCACCAACGGCACCTGTGCCTGGTTCCACCGCGACCTGGACGGTCTGCACATGGACTCGATCTACGTGGACACCCCGCAGGCCCGCGCGACCATGGCGGACCTCAACGAGCGGCTGCGTGCGACCGTCCTCGCCGTCGCGGGCACCGGCACCGACCGCGCCCCCGGCCTGCCGGGGCCCCGAGCGGCCGCCGACGCGGCGGTCAGCGGCGCGGCGGCCGGCGGGCGGCTTCGCTGATCAGTCCGGGGAGCTCGGCCATCGAGTCGAAGACCACGGTGTCCGGTCCTGCCAGCCAGTCCGCCGGGGTCAGGCCGCCCGCGTAGCCGAAGGCCCGCATCCCGGCGGCGCGGGCGGCGGCGACGCCGTACTTGCTGTCCTCGACGACGACGCACCTGGCCGGATCGACGCCCAGCGCGGCGGCCGCGTGCAGGAAGAGGTCCGGGGCGGGCTTGCCGTTCGCGACCTCGCTCGCGCTGAAGATCCGCCCGGCGAAGCGGTGGTGCAGGCCGGTCCGGGTGAGGGTGGCGCGCAGCCGCTCGTGGCTGCTGCTGGAGGCGACGCAGGTGGGCAGGTCGATCGCGTCGAGCGCGGCCTCCACACCGTCCACGGGCACCAGTTCGGTGGCGAACGCCTCGTCGTACAGCGGCTGGAACTCGGCCTCCCAGCCCGCCGGCAGGCTCCGGCCGAGGTGGGACTCGATCTGGGCGACCATCGAGGCGTGCGAGCGGCCGACGAACCGCTCGACGATCTCCTCGGTGCTCAACTCCCAGCCCAGCGCGGCCAGGACGACCGCGTCCACCCGGACGGCGAGCCGCTCGCTGTCCAGCAGGACGCCGTCGCAGTCGAGGACGACCAGGTCGATGGAGCCGGTGGGTTCCGCGGGTTCCGTCATTTGGATCATGATAGAGGGGCGGCCATGGCGTACCCCTCCGGCCCGGGGTGCGGCCGGACGGGCGGAGGCCTAGTGTCCCTGGTATGGGCGGTGTCGCCACGCGGGCGCACGGACCGGCACCGGACGCGGGCGGGGACGCGGACGCGGTGGCGTACCTGGACGCCCCGTTCCAGGAGTGCATGCGCCAGGTCGGGGCGATCGCCGGGGCCGTCTACCTGCGCGACGCCGACCCGGGCATGCTGCGGCTCGCGCTGCTCAGCGGACTCCCGCTCGACCTGATGAGCCCGTGGCTGAGCGCTGCCATCCCCGCCCCGCTCCCCGGTACGGACGCGTACCGCGAGCAGCGCTTCGTGTGGGTCGGCAGCCAGGAGGAGATGGCACACGTCTACCCCCGGGTCGCGGCCGCCCTGCCGTACCCGTTCGCCCTCGGTGCGCTCCCGATCACGGGGGCGCACCGCTGGGGGATCCTGCTGCTGATGTGGCCCCCCACGCACCCGCCGGTCACCAATGCCCGCGAGCGCCGGAACATCGCGGCCGGCGCGCACCGCCTGGCCCGCCTGATCGACGCCGAGGCACGCAGGCGCCTCCCGCTGCCGCCCCACGAGCCCCGCGTCCTGGTGGCCGCCTCCCCGGTGCAGGACCCGTCCCAGCGCGCCCTCGCCGCCGCCGACGCCCTCGAACGGCTGCCGGTCGGCGCCTGCGGGCTCGACCTGCAGGGCCGCTTCAGCTACCTCAGCCCCCGGGCGGCGGAGCTCCTCGGGAGCACCGAGGCGGACCTGCTCGGGACGCTCCCCTGGCACTCCGTCCCCTGGCTGGACAACCCGGTCTGCGAGGACGGCTACCGGGCTGCCCTGCTGAGCCGCGAGCCGGTGTCGTTCACCGTGGTCCGGCCGCCCGACGAGAGCCTGCTCTTCCGCCTCTACCCGGACGGCAGCGGGATCACCGTCCTGCTGAGCAAGCCCGAGACCGGGCCGGCCGCGGTGCGGATGCGGGCCGACCTCGGGTCCGGTGGGCCGCCCCGGAGCGCGGCCCACCTCTACCAGGTGGTGCACGTCGCCGCGGCGCTGACCGAGGCCGCGACCGTCCTGGACGTCGCCGAGGTGGTCACCGAGCAGGTCGCGCCCGTCCTCGACGCCCAGGGCGCGGTGCTCTGCAAGATCCGCGACGGCCGGCTGCTCATGATCGGCCACGCGGGGTTCGTGCCGGGCGCGGCCGAGCCGTCGGCCGGCCCGCCGCTCGACACCGTGTACGGCGCCGCGGCCCGGGCCGCCGGCGGAGGGCGGGCCCGGTTCCTCGGCTCGGCCGCCGAGGCCGACCGCTTCCACCCACGGCTGGCCGAACTCACCGGCAAGCCGGCCTGGGCCGTCCTCCCGCTGGTCACCCACCAGGAACCGACCGGCTGCTGCCTCTTCGCCTACGACCGCGAGCGGACCTTCGAAGCGGGTGAGCGCGCGGTGTTCACCTCGCTGTCCGGACTGATCGCCCAGGCACTCGACCGGGCCCGCCTCTACGACGAACAGCGGCGGATCGGCCACGGACTGCAGGAGGCGCTGCTGCCCAGGGCCCTCGACCGGCACCCGAAGCTCGAAGCGGTCGCCCGCTACCTGCCCGCCACCCGCGGCATGGACATCGGCGGCGACTTCTACGACCTCATCCGGATCGACGACGACACCGTCATCGCCGTCATCGGCGACGTGGAGGGCCACAACGTGGCCGCGGCCGCCATGATGGGCCAGGTCCGTACCGCGATCCGCGCCCACACCAGCGCCGGCGCCCCGCCCGACCAGGTCCTCGCCCGCACCAGCCGCCTCCTCGACGACCTGCACACCGACCTGCTCGCCAGCTGCCTGTACCTTCGGCTCGACCTGGTCCGCCACCGCGCGCTGCTCGCCAGCGCCGGCCACCTGCCCCCGCTGCTCCGGCCGCCCGGCGGCCCCTGCACCGTCGCCGACGTCGCCCCCGGCCCGCTGCTGGGCACCGTCCCCGACCCCGAGTACCCGCTGACCGAGCTCGACCTGCCGCCCGAAACCCTGATCGGCCTCTACACCGACGGACTCGTCGAGGCCCCCGGCATCGACCTCGACCGGCAGCTCGCCAAGTGCGCAGCCCTGCTCAGCGACCTCGGCGAGCCGGAGGACGGACGGCTCGACCCGCTCGTCGACATCCTCCTGCGGGCCTGGCCGCACGACTTCCCGCGCAGCGACGACATCGCCGTCCTGCTGCTGCGCACTCGCCCCTGAGACGCGGAGGTCTCCCGCCCCGGGGTGGGGCGGGAGACCGGGTGACGCGGTGGAGCGGTGTCAGGAGACGTTGACGTTGATGTCGTCGAGGACGAAGGAGGTCTGCTTGGTGTAGTCCTCGGCGCCGGTGAACTTCAGGGTGACGCTCTGGCCGGCGTAGCCGGAGAGGTTGAAGGTCCGCTGCTGGTAGCCGGCGGCGGCGTTGACGTTGGAGTAGGTGGCGAGGGTGGTGCCGTTGGCGGTCACCGTCAGCTTGTCGAAGACGGTCGTGGTGGACGACGCGCTGTCGATGTGGAGCCAGAAGCTGAAGGTGTAGGTGCTGCAGCCGGTCGGCAGGGTCACCGTCTGGGCGAGGGTGTCGGTGTTGGTGGTGCCGTAGCCGTCGAGCCAGGCGTCGTAGGTGCCGGAGTGCGGCGGCTCGCTGGAGCTGCTGTTGATGGTGGAGGTGCCGCCGCTGTTGGTCTCGGTCCAGGACGAGGTGGAGCCGGTCTCGAAGCCCGGGTTGGCGATCAGCTGGGCCGGGGTGCAGCTGCCGCCGGTGGGGTTGACCGTCCAGCTGAAGGTGGCGGTGGCGGACGGGCCGGTGGAGTCGGTGGCCTTGGCGGTGACCGTGGAGGTGCCGGCGGTGGTGGGCGTGCCGCTGATCAGGCCGGTGGAGGCGTTGACGCTCAGCCCGGCGGGCAGGCCGGTGGCGCTGTAGGAGAGGGTGCCGCCGGCGGTGTCGGTGGCGGAGAGCTGGAGGCTGGTGGCGGTGCCGACGGTGGCGGTGCGGGAGCCCGGGTTGGCGAGCGTGACGGTGCCCGTGCCGGAGCCGGTGCCCTGGGCGAGCCAGGCGGTCGCGTTGAGGGCGAGCGCGGCGTCGGTGCCGGCCGGGTCGTTCCAGCCGTCGTAGAGGGTGTTGCCGGACTGGCCGGTGCCGTCGTCGATCGGGGAGCTGTCGCCCCAGACGGCGACGCGTCCGCTGCCGAAGGTGGAGGTGGCGAAGAACGCGCCGGTGTTGCCGCTGTACCCGCTGCGGTAGACCAGGCCCTTGACCGCCGGGTTGTCGGCGGGCTTGAGGGTGAAGGTGGTGCCGTTGCGGATGATCGAGCCGGTCACCTTGCCGAAGGAGCCGTTGAGCACCGGGTCGGTGGTGTCGGCGACGGCGCGCGGGTTCTCGTTGGCGATGTTCAGCAGGTCGACGGAGAAGCCGAACGGGTCGGTGTTGTCGACGCTGTTGGTGGTCATCAGGTCGTTGATGATGGCGGGGGAGTCCCAGCCGTCGTTGTTGCGGTCGCTGACGGTGTGGTCGGAGACCAGGAACAGGCCGCCGCCGTTCTGCACGAACTTCATGACCGCGGTCTTCTCGGCGTCGCTGAGCCGGATGTTCGGCTCGGGCAGCACGAACTCGTCGAAGTTGGCGAGGTCGAGCGCGCCGCCGGTGCCGTACGTGATCGTCGACCCCGAGGGGAGGGTCTTCAGGCTGTACTGGCCGGTCTTCTGGAGGGCGACGCCCCAGGCGGAGACGGCGCCGGTCCAGGAGGTCTCGGTGCTCGGGTTGGCGTTCTGGCCGAGCGGGTCGGGCTGGCTGGTGGAGATGATCCAGTCGGCGTTGCCCGCGGTCTCGCCCTTGCTGTTGTCGAACAGGATCCGCTTGGGGGTCGCGGCGGCCACGGCGGTCGAGCTCTCCGCCGCGGCGGCGCGGTGCGGGACGGCGCTCGCGCCGGCGAGCACCACCAGCGCGGCGGCGGCGAGCGCCAGGGGACGGGCGGCGGTCGTGGATCTGATCACGTGTCAACACTCCTCGTGCCAGAGGGGTAACAGAGGGAGCGCGCTACGCGCGTAGGCGCAGCCGTACGGTGACATGGTCGGGTAATCGGAGCTTGAACGGAACATGTTGACTCGACGTTTCCGGAAAACCCGTGAGGCGTTGTCAGTGGGACCGGCCAGGATGGGCCGTCATGACGGATGGAACGACCTGGCTCGCCGCACCCCAGTCCATCGCCTTCGGCGGGTACCGCGTGGTGCTCGCCCGGGGCCTGACCGCCGACGAGCTCACCGCCCGGCTCGCGGCGACGCTCACCTACCCCGGGCCGCACGAGGTCGTGGCGGTTGGCGAGCACACCGGAGACTCCCTGCTCGCGCACATGGACGAGGCCTACGGCTACTTCCTGGACGGGGTCGGCCTGCGCGTCGGCCACGCCGGGGAGTGGGTGTACGCCGTCGCCTACGGCGGCTGGCAGGGCGAGTTCGCCCCGCCGGGCCCGGTGTCGGACGGTGGCGCGCACGTCTTCCTGCTGGAGTGCGAGGAGGAGAACGGCAAGCTCGTCCCGCCGCAGTTCGCGTACTTCCACGACGGCCGCCCGGCGGTCTCCTTCAACCTCCACCTGGACTCCTCCTGGGGCTACGAGGGGGTCGAGGGCGACCCCGCGACGGCTGCCCGGCTGGAGGCGCTGTTCGCCGCCGCGGGGTTGCCGGACCCGGAGCGTGAGGAGCGGGAGGTGCACCGCGCGGCGCTGGGCGTCCTCGACGAGGTCTTCGGGCTCTCGCTGCCGAAGGAGGCGGTCGTCGGCGGCGCCCTGCCGACCGTCCTGTTGGAACCCGCGTAGCTGGCGTACTCTAAGCAAGCGCTTAGTCAATCGGAAGGGTGCGCCCCATGACCTCCCTGCTGCTCTCCCGCCGTGACCTGGACTTCCTGCTGTACGAATGGCTGGACGTCCAGTCGCTCACGACGCGGCCGCGGTATGCCGACCACTCGCGGGAGACCTTCGACGCCGCGCTGGAGCTCAGCGAGCAGGTCGCCGAGCGGCACTTCGCCCCGCACAACAAGCGGAACGACGCCGAGGAGCCGAGCTTCGACGGCGAGCGGGTCCACATGATCCCGGAGGTGAAGCAGGCGCTGGCCGTCTTCGCCTCCACCGGCCTGCTCGGCAGCGCCATGGACCACGAGGTCGGCGGTGCCCAGCTGCCGGCCGTGGTGGCGAACGCCTGCTTCGCCTGGTTCCAGGCGGCCAACCCGGGCACGGCCGCGTACCCGTTCCTCACCGTGGGCAACGCCAACCTGCTGCTGGCGCACGGCAGCCCCGAGCAGATCGACACCTACGTCCGACCGATGGTGGACGGGCGGTTCTTCGGCACCATGTGCCTGTCGGAGCCGCAGGCCGGGTCCTCGCTCGCCGACATCCGCACCCGGGCCGAGCCGCGCGCCGACGGCACGTACCGGCTGTTCGGCAACAAGATGTGGATCTCCGGCGGCGAGCACGAGCTGTCCGAGAACATCGTCCACCTGGTGCTGGCCCGGATCCCCGGTGGGCCGCCCGGGGTGAAGGGCCTGTCGCTGTTCGTCGTGCCCAAGGTGCTGGTCGGCGCGGACGGCGCGCTCGGCGAGCGCAACGACGTCGTCCTGGCCGGGCTCAACCACAAGATGGGCTTCCGCGGCACCACCAACACGCTGCTCAACTTCGGCGAGGGCGTCCACCGTCCGGGCGGGGAGCCGGGCGCCGTCGGCCACCTGGTCGGCGAGGAGCACCGCGGCCTGGCGTACATGTTCCACATGATGAACGAGGCCCGGATCGGCGTCGGGCTCGGCGCCACCGCACTCGGGTACACCGGCTACCTGCACGCGCTGGAGTACGCCCGTACCCGGCCGCAGGGCCGCCCGATCGGTGCCAAGGACGCCGCCAGCCCGCAGGTGCCGATCATCGCGCACGCCGACGTGCGCCGGATGCTGCTGGCCCAGAAGGTCTACGCGGAAGGCGCGTTGGCGCTCGTGCTGTACTGCGGCCGACTCCTGGACGAGGAGCGCACCGCCGCCACGCCCGAGGACCGGGCGCGCGCCCACCTGCTGCTGGACGTCCTCACCCCGATCGCCAAGAGCTGGCCCTCGCAGTGGTGCCTGGAGGCCAACAGCCTCGCCATCCAGGTGCACGGCGGGTACGGCTACACCCGGGAGTACAACGTCGAGCAGTTCTACCGCGACAACCGGCTCAACCCGATCCACGAGGGCACGCACGGGATCCACGGGCTGGACCTGCTCGGCCGAAAGGTGGTGATGGACGGCGGCGCGGGCCTGCGCCTGCTGGTGGAGACCGCCTCGGCGACCGTCGACCGGGCGAAGGCCGCCGGCGGGGACGCCGCCGAGTACGCGGCGCGCCTCGACGCGAACCTCCAGCGGATCGTCACCGTCACCGGCCGGCTGTGGGCGACCGGCGACCCGGAGACGGCCCTGGCCAACGCCACCGCCTACCTGGAGGCCGTCGGCCACACCGTCGTCGCCTGGCTGTGGCTGGAGCAGCTCCTCGCCGCCGAGGGCTCCACCAGCGCCTTCCACGACGGCAAGCGGCACGCCTGCCGGTTCTTCTACCGCCACGAACTGCCCCGGACCGAGGCGCAGTTCCAGCTCCTGGAGAGCCTGGACCGGACGGTCCTGGAGATGCCCGACGACGCCTTCTGAGCCGACCGGAGGAACGCGCGCCGCCACTCGGGCGGGGCTGCTTGGCCGGGCCCGGCGGGAGCCGCATGATCGGAGCCCGGCCGCGCGGCCGGGGCCGGAGCGGGTGCGGCCTGCGAACCCGAGGAGTCCCGATGAGTCTGAGCATCCGCAACCAGCTGTCCGGCACCGTGACCTCGGTCGCCGAGGGCGAGGCGATGGCCACCGTCCGGGTGCGGCTGGCCGGCGGGGGCGGCGAGCTGACCGCCGCCGTCACCCGGGACGCGGTGCGGGAGCTCGGCCTGCGGGAGGGCAGCGAGGTGCGGGCGCTGGTCAAGGCCACCGAGGTCGCGCTCGCCACCGGGCCGGTTGCGGGGGTCAGCATCCGCAACCAGCTGCCGGGGACGGTGGCCGGCGTCTCCACCGGTGAGGCGATGGCCGCCGTGAAGGTCACCGTGGCCGGCGGCGAACTGACCGCCGCGATCACCGCCGACGCCTGCGCCGAGCTCGGCCTGGCCGAGGGCTCGTCGGTGGTCGCGCTGATCAAGTCGACCGAGGTCGCGCTGGCGACCGCCTGAGCGGGCTCATGGATGTGGGCCCCGCCCGGCCCGACGGGGGAGGAACCGTCGGGCCGGGCGGGGAGCGGTGGGCCGGTGCCTCAGCGGCACTGGCCGGAACGCGGACCGGACACGGTGTTCCCGGTCAGGGCCGGCGGCTGGGCGTTGCCCTCGCAGCGCAGCGGCCCGGTGACGGTGTTGCCGTCCAGCAGCACCGGACCGGCGTTGTCGGTCAGCCGGACGGGCGCGGTGACGGTGTTGCCGTCGCAGCCGTCCGCACCCGCGCCGAGGCGGACCTCGCCCGCACTGGTGCGGACCGTGACCGGCCCGCTCAGCGTGGAGCCGCAGACGGTCAGCGCGAGCGCCCCGTCCGAGGTGAGCGGGCCGTCGAGCCGTGCGCCGAGGACGGCCAGCGCCCCGCCCGGCCGCACCGTCAGCGGACCGTTCTGGCTGCCGCCGGGCCCCAGGCACAGTGCGCTCCCGGCGTCCACGGCCAGCGGACCGTGGTGCGCCGTGGTCAGGCACGGCCCGCTGAAGCCCACGGCGAGGTCGAGCGGCTGCGCGGTGCCGCTCGGCGCGACGTCCGGTGAGCCGCCGAAGCTCGCGGTCACCGGGTGCGCGCCGGGCTGCAGCGCGGCGGTGGTGTACGACGCCCGGCCGTCGGTCAGCGGGACGGTCGCGAGCGCCCGCGTGCCGTCGGTGAAGGTCACCGTGCCGTCCGGGGTGCCGGCGGCGGAGGCGACGGTCGCGGTGAGGGTCACCGGGTGCCCGAACAGCGGGTTCCGCTCGTCGGCGGTCAGCGTGGTGGTGCTGCCGTACCGGAAGGTGACGGTCGCCCGGCCGGCGCCGTGGTTGACGCCCCGGAGCAGACTGACATCAGTGGCGCCGGGCGCCGCCCAACTGCTGCCACCGCCGCCGCCCGCGCCGTACAGGTTGCCCGGATTGCCGCCGCCCGAGCCACCGGCGCCGCCCTGCCAGCCGCCGCCACCGCCCCCGCCGCCGTTGCCGCCCCGGGCGCCGTTGCCCCCGGTGCCGCCGCTGCCCGGGTTGTACAGGCCGGTCCACATGTCGTAGTCGCCACCCGGGACACCCGGGCCGCCCAGCGCGGAGTTGGGACTGCCCGCACCGGGCGCGCTCTCGCCGCCGCCCCCGGCGACACCCGAACCGTCCGGACCGCCGCCCTGGCCGCCGTCCTCGCCCACCGGGCCGCCACCCGCGCCGCCGTGCAGCAGCGGACCGCCGTTGCCCGCGCCCCCGCCGCCACCGGCGACCAGCACCCGGTCGGACGGCCCGAACGCACCGGTCCGGACGTCCGACCCGCCGCCCCCGGAACCGCCGCCGCCGTGCGCGCCGCCCCCGCCGCTGCCGTGCCCGTACCCGCCCGGGCGGGCGAACTCGCCGTGCCGCGAGGTGCCCGGCGTACCCGCCGCACCCAGCGTCAACTGCAGCCGCTCGCCCGGGCGGACGGCCAGGGTGGCGCGACTCTCGCCACCCGGGCCGCCGGGCGCGCCGGTGTTCGGCGGATTGGGGGCGACGTACCCGGCGGCGCTGCCGCCCTCGGCGCCGAACAGGTCGACCGTGACGGCGGTGACCCCGTCCGGGACGGTGAAGGTGTCGGTGCCGGCCGCCGAGTAGCTGCAGGTCGGCGGCGAGACGGTGAACACGCCGCCGGCGCCGCACGGGGACGCCGCCTGGGGCGACGGCGGGGCGGCGGACGCCGCGGCGACCGGGACCAGGGCGGCGGCGAGCAGGCCGGTGGTGCCGACGACAGCGGTCAGGGTGGTTCTGTTCAAGGGGAGTCGATGCCTCTCGGGGCGTTCAGCGTGTACAGGTGCGTGGGTCAGATGCCGTCGTCGGCGCAGAGCGCCCACACGTCGGAGTGGTTGTTGCTGGAGCCCACACCGCCGGTGTGGGTGTACGCCGTCCAATAAGCGGCGGTGGTGGTGCCGTCCGCGACCGGGGAGCCGCCGGAGTCGCTCGGGTAGCTGCCGTTCAGGTGGTCACCGCCGGAACCGGGCCCGGTGAAGTCGGTGGTGGTGACGTTGCCGCCGCTGATCGCTGCACCGCCGCTGATCAGCTTCCCGTCGCCCCCGCCGCAGCCGACCGTCACGGTCTGCCCCGAGGTCGCGCTGTTCGGCCCGCTCGCCTCCGCGAAGCGCACGGTCACCGTGGCACCGCCGACGTTGATCCCGTTGCCGCTGCAGATGGCGTACGCGTACGTGGCGTTGCTCCCGCCACCGCCGCCGCCGTTCCAGCCCACCGCGGCCCAGGAGTCGGGGTTGGTCTCGCCGTTCGCGGCGGCCTTCTGCCCGTAGTCGTGCGCCGAGTCGTTGAACGTCGGGTACGAGGCGATCGGCTTCAGGCTGCCCACGCTCGCGGGTGTGGTCCGCGCGCCGCCGCCCAGCAGCCGGGTGCCGGACGGGCAACTCGCCACCACCAGGCCCACGGTGGCCGCCGAGGACGGTCCGGAGATCTTGTTCATCACGACCTGGGTGTGGCCGATCAGGCTGCTGCTGAAGCACACCGCGTACGGCGTGGTCGAGAACGACGCGTTGACCGCGCCGCCGCTGCCGCCGATCGCCAGCCAGTGCGTCACGTCGGTGCCGACCACACCGGTCGACCCCAGGTACTCGGTCGAGCCGTCCGGGCTCGGCGAGGTGCCGTTCACGTGGTTGCCGTTGGACGAAGTCCCGGTCCCGATCGCCTGGTTGATGCCGCCACCGGAGATCAGGCCGCTCGCGCAGTCCGCGTGGGTGGAGATCTCGGCGAACGTCGCAGCAGGCCCGGAGGTGGCACCCGGCGTCTTCACCGTCACACCGACGGAGTTCGCGTACGCGACGGCCGGCAGCGCCAGCGCCAGAACGGCGGCGAGCGCCAACGCCCGACCGGAAGTGGCCATGGACATCGAGGAATCCCTTCTGCAGGGTGGGTGAGGGTCACGGCCCCGCCCCGGCGGTACGGCCGGAGGGGGCGCTGAAAGCCTGCTGCGCGACCCGCCGGTAGACCATTGGTGATCCGCACCGCGCCGCCGCCGCACACCTGGGTGATCACCCGACCCGGCCCGGCCCCGGCCGACGACCGCCGACCCGTCAGTCCCCGAACCGGCCCACCCACACCTCGGTGACCCCGCTGATGTACCGCGCCCCGCAGAAGTCCGCCGGCACCACCAGCTGCGGACCCGCCCCGTCCAACGGAACGCCGTCGACACCGGTCGCCAACAGGATCTGCTGACCCCCGAAATCCGGGTCGATCTCCGCCCACGACACCACCGCGACGTGCCCGTCCGCACCCGTCACCGTCAACAGGAACCGCAGCCGCTCCTTCCGCCCGCGCAGATCCACCCGCGGCCGGGCCGCCCGCACCACGTCCCACAGCCGCGGGCCGTCGAACCGGTGCCGCTGCTCACCACTGCCCAGACAGTTGAACCGGGCCTCCACCCGGTGCGAGGGCAGCGCGCGCAAGTGCTCCACCGTCAACTCGGCGGGCTCGTCCAGCAGCCCGTGCAGGCGGAGCGTTGCGGGCGGTGCGTCGGTTCTGCTCACGGGCCACTCCTGGGAGCCGGGATCCAAGGTCCCCGGAGTGGTACCCCGTCAGGATGCGCAGATACCCGGGTTATGGTGTTTCTTTGCTGGCAGATGCGAGCCAGGTCCCTGCTTTCCCCTCTCCGGTGCGGCGCGAAGCGAGGCGGGGCGGGTTGCGATCACGCTCGGGCCGATCCGCCGGACGGGCCCTCATCGCCCGCGCCGTCGGGGGTGCCGACCGGACGGGTGCGGAGCAGGACGAAGGCGGTCAGCGCGGCGAGAGCGGTGCAGAGCGGCGAGTAGAGCAGCAGGTCCCAGCGGCGGAAGCCGTCGGGGGCCGTGCCGAGTGCCAGTGCCGGGGCGAGCAGCCCGCCGAGGCCCCGCAGGGCGAGGATGCCGGTGACGGTCCACGCGCCCCAGCGGACCAGCCGGGAGGCCGCCAACCTGCGGCCGGGCCGGGCCGCGGTGACGACCAGCCAGGCCGCCGCGGACAGCAGGACCGCCACCGCCGCGGTCGCCGGAGCCGACGGCAGTTCGGCCTCCGGCACGCCGACCACGAGCTCGGCGAACTCCGCCCAGGAGCCCAGCGGCCAGGGGGAGACGACCCAGACCGCGTGGAACGCCGCCGCGCCGAGCAGTCCGCCCGCCGCCAGCGCCCCGGCGGCCGCCGGGCCGCGGGAGCGGTCGGCGGTCGGCCCTCCGCTCGCCCGCTCGACCGGGGGTTCGTCCAGCAGCCATCCCAGCACGTTCATCGTGTCGCCCCTTCCCCGGCGCGCGGGACCGCCACTGCCCGGCAGTTCCGTACACCACTGTACGGATGTTCCGTACAGTACTGTACGGAACATGGCCAAGGGCAGAGTCAGCAGAGAAGACTGGACGATGGCGGCACTCGGAGCACTCGCCCGCGGCGGCGTCGCCGCGGTCGCCGTGGACGTCCTCGCCCGTGAACTCGCCGTCAGCAGGGGCAGCTTCTACTGGCACTTCGCGAACCGGGAGGCGCTGCTCGTCGCCGCACTCGAAACCTGGGAACAGAAGGCGACGACGGACGTCATCGACACCCTCCGCGGTGTCCCCGACCCCCAGGTCCGGGCCAGGGCGCTCTTCGCCGAGGCCCTCGGCAGCGAGGAGATCGCCGGCCTGGAACCGGCGCTCGCCACCCAGACCTCACACCCCGCCGTCGCGGCCGTCGTCGCGCGCGTCACCGCCACCCGGCTCGACTACCTCACCGAGGTGTTCACCGACCTCGGACTGGACCCGGCGTCCGCTCGTCACCGCGCCCTCGCCGCCTACGCCACCTACCTCGGCTGGCTGGAACTCCGCAGGGTCGCACCCGACACCGCCCCCGAGAGCCACCTCGACCATCCGGACGCCCGCGCCGCCCTCGACCACCTCACCGCCATGGTCCTCGCCCCGCCGCCGGGCCCCTGACCCGCCCCGCGCCGGGCTTCCGGGATGCGGCAGACGGTGTGCCGGATCGGCGCGACCCCCTGCCCCGGCGCCGTCCTACAGGCCGTCGTAGCTCTCGGCCAACGCGGTCAGCGCCATCGCCCCCGCCACCACGGCGGCCGCGCAGAGCACCAGGCCGGTCCACGCGCCCAGGCGCCCGCCTCCCGTGCGCCGGGCCCGCCGCAGGCCGGCGCAGGCGAAGGCCGTACCCAGGAACGCACACGGCAGTGCCGGCGCGAGGACGAACCTGCTCCACACCAGGCCGGCGATCAGGAGCCCACCACCGATCACGATGGCGGGCAGGGTCCACGGGTTCGGCTCGCGGGCGGCTCCGTCGCATTCCACGGTGTCATCCAACCCGGCCCCCATCACTCCCGCACCCCGGCACCCCGCCGGACGGACCGTCGCCCGGCGGGCGCCGACGACCCGCGCGCCCCTCACCCGGCGTGGCCGAGCCGCCCCGACGCGGGGGAGCGGCCAGCGTGTGGGACATTGACGGTGTACGAGGAGGCCGTGGTCCCCGAGGAGGGAACATGCTGGGTGCGGTGCTGGTCGGCGTGCTGGCGCTGGTGGCCGGCGGGTGCGTGTGCGTGATCTGGGCCGACCGCGGCGGGCCCCGCTGGGTACGGGCCGTCGCCGCCGTCACCGTCGTGCTGGGAGAGACACTGCGCCAACTGGAGAAGGGCAACCGGCGGCGGAGCATCACCAAGGCGGGCGACAGCGGCGGCGGCGACAGCTGAGCCCACCCGCTCGCGGCCGGCCGGATGCGTAGGATCGCCGGCATGGCGCTGCGACCCGTCCAGGTGAACATCAAGGCCCTCGACGCCCCGGCCGTGGGCAGGTTCTGGGCGGAGGCACTCGGCTGGACCGCCTACTTCCCCGGCGTGACCAGCTACGTCGGCCCGGCCGGCGGCCTTGTCTGGCCGGATCCGACGCACGTCGGCATCGACGTCGTCCCCGTCCCGGAACCCAAGACCGCGACGAAGAACCGGCTGCACCTCGACCTCGCCACCACCTCCGCCACCCACCAGGCGGAACTCGTCGAACGCCTGCGCGCCCACGGCGCCACACCCGTCGACATCGGCCAGGGCGACATGCCGTGGACGGTCCTCGCCGACCCCGAGGGCAACGAGTTCTGCGTCCTGGAACCCCGCGAGGTCTACCGCGACACCGGCCCGATCGCCGCGATCGTCGTCGACTGCGCCGACCCGCGCGCCATGGCCCGGTTCTGGGGCGCGGCCATCGACTGGACCGTCCACGAGGTCGCCGACGACCACGCCACGCTGCGCTCCGCGAAGGCCGTCGGCCCGTACCTCGAGTTCATCCGCACCCCGGACATGAAGACCGTGCCCGACCGCGTCCACCTCGACCTGCTGCCCCACCCGGGCGACGACCAGGCGGCCGAGGTCGCCCGGCTCCGCGCCCTCGGCGCCACCGACCTCGACCTCGGCCAGGGCGAGGTCCCATGGACCTGCCTGACCGACCCGGAGGGCCACGAATTCTGCGTCCTCGCGCCGTACTGACAGGCAGGCGACAGGAACCGAAAATGGCTCGGCGCAGCCAGGCACCTGTCGGTACGGTCGGCTCATGGACGACCTGCCCGACACCGTGGACCGCCACATCCTCGACCACCGGATAGTCCTCGCACTGAAGGCGATCATGGACGCGTCGGGTCGCACCCTCCACGAGGCAATCGACGTCTTCTCGCTGCGGTACGAGGAACTCCGCCGTGACCGGCCGGACGACTTCCAGGTCGGCCGCGAGGACTACGGTCGCAACGTCTACACCTGAGGCCGCCGGCTCCGTCCTGCCCGGTCAGAGCAGATACGGATACAGCTCGACCTTGTGCGCGTCGACGGTGATCTCCACCCAGATGCCGTCGTCCGGCGGAGGCGAGCCGATGTCGAACGGCAGCTGCGACTCCCCCATCTCGAGGACTGCCGGCATGCCGTCCTCGGCGAGCCGGAGACGCCCTCGCAGGACGACCCGGCCGGACTCCTCGCGCAGCCCCGGCTCGGCGACGGTCGCCCGCCGGGTGTTGACGCCCCAGCGGACGTCCTCGTCGACGGTCCACTCGATGTGGTGCCGGCCGGCCGCCTCGTGCGGCTCGCCGCGCCACACCGCGACGGCGCTGCCGACGGGCGTGTGCACCCGGACGGTCATCGGCTCCGACGGGCTCTGCGGCATCAGTTCGGTACGCACCAGCACGTCCTGATCATCCACCACACCGGCTCCCGGGTGTGTCGGGGGCCGCCCCGGAGCGGTCGGTGGTGAATCGTGGCCGTGTGGAGCACGAGAGGTACGACGTGTGGGCGGCCGGCGCTGCGTACGACCTGTACATGGGACGGTGGAGCCGACAGGTCGCAGGGCGGTTCGTCGGGTGGCTCGGGTGCGGTGCCGGACTGCGGTGGCTGGACGTCGGCTGCGGGACCGGGGTGCTGTCGGCGGTGGTGGCGGAGCAGTGCGAGCCCCGGTGGGTGGTGGGGGCCGACCGCTCGGAGGCGTTCGTCCGGGCGGCGGCCGAGCGGACGGCGTCAGGGTTCGTCGTGGCGGACGCGATGGCACTGCCGTTCGGTCGCGGCACCTGCGACGTGGCGGTCAGTGCGCTGATGCTGAACTTCCTCCCCGAACCGGCGGCGGCCGTCGCCGCGATGGCCGCCGCCGTCCGGCCGGGCGGCACGGTGGCGGCGTACGTGTGGGACTACGCCGAGGGGATGGGCCTGCTGCGGTCCTTCTGGGACGCCGCCTCGGGAGTCCTCCCGGCGGCGGCGGACCTCGACGAGGGCCGTCGCTTCCCGCTGTGCCGGCCGGAGGCGCTGCGCGCGCGGTGGGAGGACGCGGGGCTCGTCGAGGTGTCGACGACGGCCATCGAGGTACCCACCGTCTTCGCGGACTTCGACGACCTCTGGACCCCGTTCCTGGCCGGCCAGGGCCCGGCACCCGCCTACGTCGCCTCCCTCGCCCCGGCCGACCGCGACCGCGTCCGCGACGCCCTCTCCTCCGCCGTCCCCCGCCGCCCGGACGGCTCGATCGCCCTCACGGCACGCGCGTGGGCGGTACGCGGCCGCCGCAGGCAGGCCCAGGAGTAACCCACGACGCGGTGTCCAGCACTCAGACTTCGAACCGGATCCAGGTGTCGCCGGCGCGCAGCCAGAGGACACCGTCGCGGCCCTGCGCGCAGCTCAGCACCACGGGTCCGGGCACGGTCAGCTTCTCCTGACCGGTGATCACCCAGGTGCCGTCGAGGAACTCCGCGCGGCTCAACTCGACACGTGGCCGGCCGTGGTCGCGGCGGGTGAGGAGCATCCCGGTGCCGCGGACAGCGATGCCGTCGGTGCCCCGCAAGGGGTTGCGGTAGGTGGTGACGTCGCCGCTGGCGGAGTCGACCCGTGACACGAAGGGGCCCTTGTGGCTGTACCAGGCGAGCCAGGCCGCGGACTCCTCGGTGGCGCCCGCGCTCCCGCCGAGGGGCCACACGGGCAGCCGACCGCGAGGGCTCCAGGTGTGGGTGCCGTCGGTGTCCCAACGGGCCAGACCGGGAGCACTCTCCGGGTGGTCGCCGTAGATGCCCTCGTCGCCGTACGAGGTCCAGATGCTCCCGTTGCGGTCGGACAGGATGTAGTCGATGTCGTCACCGACGCAGAAGCGGCTCACGGGGTGTCCCTCGGGCGAGTACAGAAGCGCGTTCCGCTCCCAGACTCCGGTGCCGTCCTGATGTGTGCGGCCTGAAACCAGCAGGAACCGTGACCACGGGAGCAGGACCAGGTGGGTGGTGTGCGGAGGGATGCCGGTCACCGTGGTGCGGTGCTCGACTCCGCCCGACACCGCGACCAGGACACCGTCGCACGGAGCGGCCACGCTCCATCCGACCCAACCCATGGTGTGCCGGGAGCGGCTCAGATTCCTCTTCTGGACCAGCATCACCGCGAGTTCGTTGCCCGGTCCGACGCTCCACCACAACGCCCGCCAACCGGCACGGGCATCCGCGGCGGGCAAGCTCCACGCGACGGGCAGCTCACCGAGTGCCATCAGCATCCACCTTCGGGACTCCGGGCACCGACAGCACTCGAAGA
This sequence comes from Kitasatospora sp. NPDC048365, assembly GCF_043200835.1. Taxonomy (NCBI): domain Bacteria; kingdom Bacillati; phylum Actinomycetota; class Actinomycetes; order Kitasatosporales; family Streptomycetaceae; genus Kitasatospora; species Kitasatospora sp. NPDC048365. The sequence goes on along the minus strand of NZ_JBICYJ010000051.1, from coordinate 9,821 downwards.
GGGTCACGTTACCGGCAGGGGCAGCAGCGCGGCCACCCTGGACGGGCCGGTATTCGGACCGTCACCAGGTGTCGGGGGTTGCGCCGTGCGGTCGGAAGTCGTGCTTGGTCGCGTCGGTCGGTACGCCGGGTGCGTCCGGTCCGGAGAGCCAGCCGTCGGGGCAGTGCAGGACGGCGTCGACGAACGGCGCCGGTGGGAGGTAGTCGTGGACGGCGACGTAGTGGGCGATGAGGGTGGGTGCTGCGAAGACCTCGCCGGGGGCGCCGGGGACGCGGATCTCGCTGTTGCCCAGGTGGACGGTGTCGCCGTTGTGCTCGACGGCGAGCATGGAGGCGCGTGACCGGCCGCGCGGGCACAGCTCGCAGACGTGGAAGCCCCGCGTCGCGTTGACCGTCTGCCGGCGGACGATGTCGAGGAGGCGGGTACGGAAGCCGTCGGGGCTGGGCCCCACCGGGTAGTCGTGGCCTGCGCCCAGCCAGCCGATCCGGGTCCGGCGGTAGGTGGGCGCGAACGTGGCGTGGTAGAGCCCGTCGGCCACGATCTCCGGGAGGGAGGGGTTGTAGGGGCTGAGGTCGGGGTGGTGGGTCACGGCGCGGTGGGCTCCTGTCCGATGCCGAGGACGGGGAGGCACGCTTCGACGCCGGTGAGGTGGATGTCGTCGCGGCGGGTCCGCTCCCAGGTGTCGCGGGTGAGGCGCCACTGCTGGATGCGGGCGGGTTCGCCGCGGCGGGTGTCCCAGTCGGTGCCGTTGGGTTCGTAGCCGAGGCTGCGGGAGATGTGGTTGGAGGCGTTGTTGTCGACGAAGGCGTCGCTGCCGGCTTCGCGGGCGCCGAGGCCGGCGAAGGCGAGGTGGAGGACGGCTGCCCGCATGTCCTTGCCGAGGCCGCGGCCGCGGTGGGCGGTGGCGAGCCAGGAGAAGCTGGAGACGGTGCCGAAGCGGTGGAAGTCCCGGCCGATGAGGTCCTGCATGCCGACGGGTTCGCCGTCGACGAGGACGGCGAAGTAGAGGCGCCACGCCTCGGGGGTGACGCGGGAGCGGCCGGCCCAGATCGAGCGCTGCCAGCGCCATTCGCGTTCGGGGCTGTCGGCGTAGAAGCAGCTGGGGTCGTCGAGGGGGTACGGCGGGGTGTCGGCGATGCCGGCCCGGACGTGCGGGACGAGGCGTTCCAGCAGCTCGTCGGTGGCGCCGGCCAGCGTGAGGCGCGGCGTGCGGATCTCGACGTTCAGCGGGGGATAGGTGTGGGCCACGCCGGGACATTAGCCAGCCGCGGGGTCGGCCGCATCCGGTTTACCAAGGGAGAGGAACGTTACGAGACGGCGGGCGTCCGCCCGAACCACGGCTGGGCGGCTTCGAGTTGGGCGGCGAGCCGGAAGAGGCCGGCCTCGTCGCCGGGCCGGCCGAGGACGTGGACGCCGATGGGCAGGCCGGCCGGTGACCAGTGGAGCGGGACGGACATGGCGGGGGCGCCGGTGAGGTTGGCGACGACGGCGGGGAAGGCGACGAAGGGGGCGCCGGCGCGGGCGGTGCGCCACGGGTCGTCCTCGGTGGAGGTCATCTCGCCGAGCGGCAGGGGCGGTTGGGCGAGGGTCGGGGTGAGCCAGGTGTCGTACCGGGTGAGGAAGCGGGCGACGGTGCGGGCGAAGGACTGGAGGGTGGTGACGGCGAGCAGGTAGTCGCCGCCGGTGATGCCGCGGCCGTGCTCCCAGAAGGCGCGGGTGTACGGTTCGAGCTCCTCGGGCCTTGGCGGGCGGCCGAGTTCGCGGGTCCAGTAGGCGAGGATCCAGGCCATCGCGGCGCCGTAGACGGTGCCGATGGCGTGTCCGACGTCCTCGGTGAGGCCGGGCAGGTCGTCCTCGACGAGGTCGTGGCCGAGGTCGGTGCAGAGCCGGACGGCGTCGTGCAGGGCGTCGGCGCAGTCGGGGTGGACGGGGTGTCCGCCGCTGGGGCGCAGGCTCCAGGCGATCCGCAGCCGGCCGGGGTCGCGGCCGACCTCCTCGGCGTACGGGCGGACGGCCGGCGGCGCGGGGTACGGGTCGCCGGGTTCGGGTCCGGCGACGGCGTCGAGCAGGGCCGCGGAGTCCCGGACGGTCCGGGTGACGGCGTGTTCGGCGGCCCAGCCGCCGAAGGCGTCGCCGTAGGCGGGGCCGAGCGGGACGCGGGCCCGGCCGGGTTTGAGGCCGAACAGGCCGCAGCAGGAGGCGGGGAAGCGGATGGACCCGCCGGCGTCGTTGGCGTGCGCGGCGGGCACGAGCCGGGCGGCGACGGCGGCAGCGGAGCCGCCGGAGGAGCCGCCGGTGGTGCGGGTCGGGTCCCACGGGTTGCGGGTGGGCCCGTGCAGCAGCGGCTCGCAGGTCGGGGCCATGCCGAACTCGGGCGTGTTGGTCTTGCCGAGCAGGACCAGCCCGGCGGCGCGCAGCCGCCGGACGAGTTCCTGGTCGTGGTGCGAGACGTGGTCGCGCAGGAAGGCGGAGCCCTCGGTGAAGCGCACACCGGCCTGTTCGGTGGCCAGGTCCTTGAGCAGGTACGGGACGCCGGTGAACGGCCCGTCGGGCAGCCCGGCGCGGACCTCGGCGAGGGCCCGGTCGAAGGTCGGGGTGACGACGGCGTTGAGCTCGGGGTCGAGGCGTTCGATGCGGCTGACGGCGGCCGTGACGAGTTCCTCGGCGCTGACCCGGCCCGACCGGACCAGGGCGGCCTGGGCGGTGGCGTCGAGCGCGGTGAGGGTGTCGGCGTCGGCGGCGGTGAGCGTGGTCATGGCCGGGCCTCCAGCAGGATGTTGAGCGGTGCGCTCTCCTCGGCGATCCGCCGGACGCGGGTGAAGCCGCCGGCGGTGAGCACCTCGCGCAGCCGGGCCTCGCCGGCCATCGTGCCGAGCGCGGCGGCGCCGGGCTGGGCGAGCGAGGACGGGGTGCAGACCAGGGTGGAGACGGCGTAGCCGATCCGGGCGTACGGGTTGGCGAAGTCGTCCGCGAAGCGGTCGGCGGCCAGCGGTTCGACGACCAGGACGGCGCCGTCCGCGGCCACGGCCCGGCGGGCGTGCCGGGCGGCGGCGAGCGGGTCGCCCATGTCGTGCAGGGAGTCGGTGAAGGTGATCAGGTCCCACGAGCCGTCGGCCGGGTAGCCGGTGGCGTCGGCGACCTCGAAGACGGCCCGCCCGTCGAGCCCGGCCGCGGCGGCGGTGGAGCGGGCGCGGGCGATCGCGGCGTCGTCGGGGTCGAACCCGGTCACGGTGGAGCGCGGCCACCGCTCGGCGATCAGGACCGAGGACCGGCCGTGGCCGCAGCCGATGTCGGCGACCCGGGCACCGGCCTCCAGCCGGGGCACGGCGCCCTCGACGGCGGGGATCCAGGCGGCGATCAGCCCGTGCACGTAGGCGGGCCGGGTGAAGCGTTCCTGGGCCAGGCCCAGGGCCGGGTGGTGCTCGCCCCAGGCCATGCCGCCGCCGGTGCGGAAGAAGCCCTCCACCCGGTCGAGGTCGGCCCAGAGCGCCGCCAGCCCGGGGAAGACGCCGATCAGCGCGGTCGGCGCCGCGTCGTCGGCGAGCACGGCGGCGTACGCGTCGGTGAGCGCGAAGGTGTCCGCCCCGGGGTCGTACGCGAGGTACCCGGCCACGGCGACGGCGCGCAGCCACTCCCGGACGTAGCGCTCGACCAGCCCGGTCCGGGCGGCCAGCTCGGCGGGCGTGAGCGGGCCCGCGCCGGCCAGGGAGCGGAACAGGCCGAGCCGGTCGCCGAGGACGATCAGGGGTGCGGTGCAGTTGACGCCGAGCTCTCCGAAGACCTTCTCCACGGCCTCCTCGACCCGGTCGGTGTCGACAACGGTCGCCATCGTGACCACCTTCTCCGTGCGTGCCGGTGACTGCGTGTTGGTGACTGCGTGCTGGTGACCGGAAGGCGTGGGAAGGCGGCTCACACCGTGTGGGATCCGTGGCTACAGCCGCCAGCGCACCGGCTGCTCCGGCCGGTACGCGCAGGCCCGGCCGGTGGTGACGGACGCGGCGAGGTGCCGGCCCAGCTCGGGGTGCGCGCGCTCGATGCGGCGCAGCGCGTCGCGGATGCGGGCGGTGACGGTGGTGCGGGCCCGCTCGCCGGCGTCGCCGAGGCGCCGGCGTCGACCGCCCAGGCCGTACGCGCCGCGCAGCTCGGCGATCAGCGCGTCGCGTTCGGACTCGGCGCGGTCGAGCCGGGGGAGGTCGTCGGCGGCGCGGGCCTCGCCGATCTCCTCGTCGAGGCGGTCGAGCCTGGCCCGGTACGCGGCGCGGGCCTGCCGGTCGGACCGTTCGTCGCTGCCCGGCGCGGGGGCATCCTCGCCGGTGAGCAGGCGGGTGGCGGGGACCTCCCGGTCCGGGTTGGCGAGCAGCAAGGCCAGGTCGTGCAGGCCCTTGGCATCCTTGAGGACCACGGTGCGGCCCCGGTAGCCGAGGGTCCACAGCTCCCCGTCGCGGTGGAAGACCTGATCGGTGGCGGCGCCCGCGAGCGCGGCGCGGGCACGGTCGGCGAGCCAGTGCGCGCCCTGCTCCTCGGCGGCGGCGCGGGCCCGGTCGAGCAGCTCGCGGCCGCGCTCGGAGACGGGGTCGTCGGCCAGCAGGGCCAGACCCAGTTCGAGCCGGGCGCGGGTGGCGACCGGCCGGGCGCCGAGCCGCTCGGCGGCGTCGAGTGCCTCCGCCAGGTGCGAGCGGGCCCTCGGGCCGGCCGTGGCCAGGCCCAGGTACAGCGCCACGGGGGCGAGGACGGCCACACCGCCGCCGATCACCACGGTCTCGTGCTCGTACGGGAGCAGCCTCCGGTAGCGGTCCTCGCAGACCTCGGGAACGCCGGCCGCGACCGCGATCTCCACGTCGAACGCCAGGCCGGCCAGCGCCCGCCAGCGGAACCGGGACAGCTCCTCCGCCGCAGGCAGCGCCCGCAGGATCGCGGCCGCCGCGTCCGGCTCGCCCGACGTGAGGAGCGCGAAGCACTGCCCGTACGGGAGGAACTCGGGCGGCAGCCCCGCTTCGCCCGCCTCCGCCAGCGCCGCCGCGACCCCGGCCGGCCCCTCCCGGTGCAGGGCCTCGACGGTGCGCTGCGTGGCGGTCACCCCGGGGCCGTCGGGTTCGCCGATCGCGTCGGCCAGCTCGGCGGCCTCCGCGCGCAGGCGGACGCCGTCCTCGAAGCGGCCCTGTGCCTGGGCCCAAGCGGCCTCGCGCGAGCGCGCCAGGTACCGGGCGCGGGGCAGGCGGGAGCACTCGGCCGCGTCCACCACCCGGTGCAGGGCGGCCGCCGCACCCGGGTCGGCGAGCTCCAGCAGCGCCACGAAGCGGCACAGCGCCGCCTCCACCTCCAGCGCCGGATCCCGCGCCTCGACCGCGGCGGCCAGCATCGCCCCCGCGATCGCGAGGCGGCGCCGCGCCGTGCCCGGCGCCCACTCGACGTCGTGCTCGGCGAACAGCGCGGTGGCGAGCGCCGCCGGGTCGCCGGCGGCCTCGGCCCGCTCCGCGGCGCGGCGGGCCAGCCCCCGGGCCCGGTCGGTGTCCCGTTCGGGGCCGTCGGCCAGCTCCCGGGCGAGGGCCGCCAGCACCTCGGCGTGCAGTGCCGGGCGCGGGCCGCCGCGCAGCGCCGCCTCGGCTCGCTCCAACCGCTCGACCACGGCGCGCCGGGAGTCGTCGCTGCGCACCCCCGCCGCGTGCAGGCCGAGCGCCGCCGTGGCCAGCAGCCCGGGGTCGGCCGGCTCGGGGTCGGCCGCGGCGTGGTCGGCGACCTCGGCGAAGCCGCGGGCGGCCGCGTCCCGGGCTCCGGCGCGCAGTTCGGCCCGGGCCAGCGAGACGCGCAGGCGCGGCGCGGCGGGATCGTCCGGCGCGGTGAGCCGGACGGCCTGCCGCCACCAGCGGGCCGCCTCCTCGTACGCCAGCAGGTCCGCCGCCTCCTCGGCCGCCAGGACCGCCCAGTGGATCGCCGGTTCCCGCGGGCCGGCGGGCAGCGCCTGCCCGTAGTGCCGGGCCAGTTCGGCGGCGGCCGCGGTGCCGGTCAGGGCGCGGGCGGCGGCCAGGTGGGCGGTGGCGCGGCGGCGCGGGTCGAGCCGGGCGACGAGTTCCTCGCGGAAGAGGTCGTGGAGGAAGCGGTAGGCGTACGGGCCGTCCTCCGTGACGATGCGGGCCTGCCGGGCGGGCTCCAGCAGCGCCGGGACCGCGGCGGCGGGCAGCCCGGTCGCCGTGGCCAGGTGGGCGGCGGTGAAGGTGCGTCCGAGCACGGCGGCGGAGCCCAGCACCCGGGCCGTCGGGTCCGGCAGGCGGGCCAGGCGCCGGGCCACCGTCGGGCCGATCGCCGCGGGTACGCCCGGCCGGTCGCTTCCGTCGCTTCCGTCGCTTCCGGAGCTCCCGGCGGCCCGCAGGCGGGCAAGCTGCTGGACGAAGAACGGGTTGCCGCCGGTCTGCCGGTGCACGGAGGCCGCCGTCTCGGGCGCGGCCGGCGGTCCGTGGCGGCCGAGCAGCGTGCGCACCTCCGCCTCGTCCAGGCCGCGCAGCTCCACCACCTCGGCGCCGGGCAGGGCGGGCAGCGGGTGGCCGGCGGGGAGCTCGACGTCCCGGTAGGTGCCGAGCAGCAGGAGCGGCTCGTGCCGGGCCCGCCGGGCCAGGTGGCCGAGCAGCAGCAGCGACGCGGTGTCCGCCCACTGCAGGTCGTCCAGGACCGCGAGCAGCGGGCGGCCGCCGGCCAGCAGCGACGCCGCGATCCGGTCGAACCGGGCGAGCCGGGAGTCCTCACCGCCCGGTGGACCGGTGGGGTCGGTGAAAGCGGGCGTCCGCCCGGTGACCTCCCGGACGATCTGCTGCCACGGCCACAGGGCCGGCGCGGTGCCGCCGTCCTCGCAGCCGCCCCAGGCCGTCACCAGCCCGCTGCCGCGGGCGTGGCGCGCCACCTCGGCGGCGAGCGCGGTCTTCCCGATCCCGGGCTCGCCGGCCAGCAGCACCAGGGCGCCGTGGCCGACCGCGGCCGCGTCCACCGCACCGCACAGCGACGTCAGCAGCGCGGCCCGACCCACGAGCGGGGACTCCACCTGCGAGACCACACCGGCATTCTCCCACCGGGCCCGCGGGCCCGCGGGGCTGCCCACCGTCCCGGCGCCGAACCGGTGGGGGTGCGGGGCGGGGCCGGGTCAGGCCGGGTGGCCCGGCTGGATGGCGGTGGCGTCGCGGAGGGTGAGGACGTCGGCGGCGGGGTCGGGGGCCAGGGCGCACTGCGGGGCGAGGAGGAAGCCGGTGTGGTCGCCCCAGACGGCGTGGTCGAGGACCTGCCCGGTGAAGCGGGTGGGGACGTCGTCCAGGAGCGGGACGCCAGGCGGGCCCGCTGGGCGGGCCCGCTGGGCGGCTGCCCCGGCCGGGCCGCCCGCACACCTGGGGCGGCCCGGCCGTGCGCGGGCCTACGACCCGCCGCAGAGGGCGAGGTGGTGGACGGCCTCCAGGGCGGTGTCGATCGGGTGGGTTCCGGGGGTGCCGGTGGTGTCCGGCCGGCCCCAGCGCATCAGGTTGACGGCGACCGTCATCTGCCGCGCGCCGTCGGCGCGGGTGAGGGACACGGTGCCGGCGCCCCAGGCGCTGCCGTCGTGGCCCCAGAAGGTGCCGCAGCCGGGCACGGTGACCTTGTGCAGGCCGAGGCCGTACTGGACGGTCGAGCCGTCGAAGGCGCGGACCGGGTGGGTGAGCTGCATCTGCGCGAGCGACTCCCGGCTGACGATCCGTCCGGCGAGGAGGTCGGCGAAGAAGCGGTTGAGGTCCTCGGGGGTGGAGACCAGGGCGGCGGCCGGGCCCACCCAGGACATGTTGTAGACGCTGAAGTCGCGCGGCGGGTCGAGGAGGCCGTACAGCGCCTCGTACATCCGCGGGTGCGGGCCCTCGATGCGCGGGCCGGTGGGGAACCCGGTGTGCCGCAGCCCGGCGGGTTCGATGACCGTGCGGGTGATGTACTCCTCGGCGGGCGTGCCGGTGACCTGCTCGATCAGCCGGCCGAGCAGCAGGTAGTTGGTGTTGGAGTAGACGCCGGTCGCCCCGCCGGGCTCGCCGACCGGCGGTGCGGCCACGCCCATGGTGATCAGCTCGTCGGGGTCGAACTGCCGGTAGCGGTTGTCCTCCAGGCTGGCGGCGGACCCGTCGGCCAGCGACGGGAAGGCGGCGTACAGGTAGTCGGCGAGGCCGCTGGTGTGGTCGAGCAGCATCCGGACGGTGATCGCGCGCCCGCGCTCGCCGGGCACCAGCTGCGGCAGGCGGTCGCCGATCGGCTCGTCGAGCCGCAGGCGTCCCTGCTCGACGAGGTGCATCACGGCGACGGCGGTGAAGGTCTTGGTGACGCTGCCGACGCGCTGGCGCATGTCGGGGCGGATCGGCCGGCCGGTCGCGAGGTCGGCGACCCCGGACGCGCCGCGCCAGGTCCGCCCGGCGTCGCGGACCTCGGCGAAGACGCCGGGCATGCCGGCGCGGTGCAGTTCGTCCAGGGCGGACCGGAGCCGCGCCGGGTCGAGCCCGGGGGTGGCGGCGGCACCCGCCTCGTCGGCGTGCCCGGGACGCAGGCCGTTCGGTGCCGGGACGGCGGCCGCCGTGCCCGCGCCGATGCTCAGCGCGGCGGCGCCGGCGCACACCGCCAGTCGGATCCTCATGTCGGGTGTCCTCTCGGGTCGAGGTGATCGGTACGAGGTGCTCGGTCAGTACGGGTGGGCCAGCGCGCGGCGGAGGGCCGCGGCGAGCTCGGCGTTCTGCCGCTGCGAGACGGCGGCGGAGAGGATGGCCTGCGAGCCGTGGAAGGTGCCGGGCCAGTGGTGCAGTTCGACCGGGACGCCGGCCCGCAACAGGCGCAGCGCGTAGTCGATGTCCTCGTCGCGGTTCGGGTCGAGCTCGGCGGTGGCGACGTACGCGGGCGGCAGGCCGGCGAGGTCGACGGCCCGGGCCGGTGCGGCGTACGGGCCGGCCGGCCGGCCGCCGAGGTAGTGGCGCCACGCCGTGGCGGCCTTGCCGCGGTCGAACCACGGGGTGTCGGTGAACCGCCGCTGCGACCAGGTCTCCTGACGGTCGTCCAGGCCGGGCTGGTTGAGCAGCTGGAAGCGGATCGCCGGCCCGCCCCGGTCGCGGGCGCGCAGTGCGAGCGCGGCGGCGATCCCGCCGCCGGCGCTGTGGCCGCCGACCGCGATCCGCTCCGGGTCGAGGCCGAGCCGCTCGGCGTGCCCGGCGGCCCAGGTGAGGACCGCCCAGGCGTCGTCGAAGGCGGCGGGGAAGGGGTGCTCGGGGGCGAGGCGGTAGCCGACGGAGATCACCACCGCGTCGGACGCGGCGGCGATCCTGGCTGCCCAGGGGTGTTCGGTGTCCAGGTCGCCCATGACGAAGCCGCCGCCGTGCAGCCAGACGATCGCCCCGCCGTCGGCGTGCCGCGGGCGGTAGATCCGCACCGGGACGTCCGGGTCGGCGGGGACCGTGCGGTCCTCGACGTCCAGGTCCGCGGTGTCGGGTGCGGGGACGGCGGCGGCCAGGGCGGCCAGGCCGGCGCGTGCGGCGGCGGGGTCGGTCAGGTCGGTGCGGGGGAAGAACGGGACGAACGCTTCGAGCTCGGGGTCCATGACGGCCATCCTCCCGAGCACGCCCGGGGGAGGTCATCCGCCATCCGTCGCGGCTCCGGCGCCGATCGCGCGCCGACCGGCGCACGGAGTGCACGGAGGCTCACGAAGCTGTCGGGCCGTCAGGTCGCCCGGCCGCCGGGCGCTGGTGGGGCCGGCCGGAAGCTCCTATAGATCGTCAAGTGGTCTGAAGGAGTGGTGGCGCTGTGGTGCGTGGGCTGGCGAGGTGTTTGTAGATCTCGCGGGCGAT